>DVOH01000022.1 GCA_018713745.1 Candidatus Stercoripulliclostridium merdipullorum
TCCGTCTGCCCGTATTGCTTGAAAACTACAAAATACTGTTCGGACATCGGTTCGATCGGAACGAACTCGAATATCCTTATATCTTTTTTACGCACGGAGGTTTTTTTATGATCCGTGCCTGGCTCAACAAAGACAATCGCGAACCGACGGAAGAGTTTTCCGAGCTGATCGTCAAGTTGCTCGGGCGCTTTCTTGACGTCCAATCGTTTGACTTTTCGGCAAAAAAAGGATAGAATAGTCCTTGATCTCAAACAAAAAAGTCTTCTGTCGGATGACAAAAGACTTTTGGCAGGGGAGACGCGATTCGAACACGCAACCGGCGGTTTTGGAGACCGCTGCTCTACCATTGAGCCACTCCCCTAAGGCATACCTATTATAAATGATTTCGGTTGTTTCGTCAACCTTTTGGAGGAACTATGCAATATAAACTTGGATTCATCGGCGTAGGGGTTATGGCAGGCGCAATTCTTAACTGCGCGCTCGATCATCTCGATACGATCGGACTGCGGGCGGAGGACATTGTCGCTTGCGACAAAGACGATCAAAAATTGTTGTCCTTTGCCGCGCGCGGCGTAGCGACAACAGAAAGCGCTGCCGAAGTACTCGCTTGCTCCGAAATCGTTTTGTTCGGCGTCAAGCCTCAATTTTATGCCGAAATGCTGCGTTCTGTTGACGAAATCAATGCCAAAACTTTGGTTTCGATTATGGCAGGCGTCAAAATCGAAACATTGCAAACAGCAACGGGCATTGCTTCCGTTTGTCGCGTCATGCCCAATCTTCCTTGTCGGGTCGGCAAAGGAATTTCGGCACTTTCGTTTGTCAACGTGGAGGAAAATCACCGCAAAATCGTTACCGCCGTATTTGCTTCGTGCGGAAAAACCATCGAGATTGACGAATCGCAGTTCGATGCCGTGACCAGTGTCAGCGGAAGCGGACCCGCGTATGTGTTTATGGTTGCCGCCGGGATGATCGCGGGAGGAATGAAAGGGGGACTGACCTACGAGCAAAGCAAACAACTTGCGCTTGCAACACTGGAAGGAAGTGCGATATTTGCCGCACAGTCCGATCTCCCGTTTGACGATCTGGTGCAAAGCGTCTGCAGTAAAGGCGGTACGACAATCGAAGCGGTCGAAATCTATCGCAACCGCGGTTTGGAGTCGCTTCTGGTCGATGGGATCGATGCTTGCCGCATGAAGTCCGAATTACTTTCCCGCAATTTATGAGTCTGAAAAAGCAAGTCGATATTTATACGGACGGTGCCTGCAGCGGCAATCCCGGTAAGGGGGGATGGTGCGCGATTTTGATCTACAAAGGCGTCGAAAAAGTCGTTTCGGGCGGATTCGGCGATACGACAAACAATCGGATGGAACTGTTTGCCATCCTTGCCGGGTTAAAGCAGCTCAAAGAGTCTTGTCGCGTGACGATCTACAGTGACAGCGCATACGCCGTCAATGCCTTCGAATTGGGTTGGATTGACTCTTGGCGCGCCAACCAATGGCGCACCAAAGATCGTTCGGAGGTCAAAAACAAAGATATTTGGTCGGCACTTCTGATGGAACTTGCCAAACACGAAGTGACGTTTGTCAAAGTGAAAGGACATGCCGACAACGAACTGAACAATCGCTGTGACAAAATTGCAAGGGAAGAAATCGCAAAACTGAACTGAATCTCACCGATCATCGGACGGTTAGACGGTTTGATGGAAAGAGCAATTAAAAACGCGCGAATCCGCGCGTTTTTTCATGATTGATCGGATAAGGTAATGCTAATTTTTGAGGTGGTAGTTGTTGGAGCGATAGAGAATCTGGTAAATGCATACCGAGATCGGAATCGTCAGCGCAAGCAGATAGGGGACATACATTTTTCCGTTTTCAAATCCTACGCCGAGACTCGGAGTCAGCAGATAAATGACCGAACTGACCGCAGCAATTACGACAAACGCGATCGTTGCATTGATCAAAGCCGATGTAAACTGAAATCTTGCCTTGACGCGTTTGGTCGGATTCATCGCCCAAATGACGGTCGGAACAACGGGAACCAACAACGCGACACCGCCGATCGCGGCAATGGTCGAAACGGAATACCCGAACGTTTTTTGCGCCAGTACCAAGATCAGCAATTCGATAAAAATCACCAAATAGGTCAGCAAGCCCGTATCCCGCAGAATTTTGTTACTATAAATGTAATTCATATAGTAATAATCGCTCGCGTTGGCTTTGGAATACGTTTTCAGCTTAAATCCTTCTTCGGCAAGACTCTGCTTCATTTCGGCGATTCGTCGGGAACGGATGGGACTGTCTTCAAACGTCACGGTGTCCATCGTATCGATTGCGGGAGCCGAGGCGGACTTTTCAAACATCGCGCTTAATGCCTCGCGATAATTGACTTCTCCGTCCTGCGAAATGCGGGGACGGGTCAGAATTTCGGGTTCGGCGTCCTTCGGAGATTCCGCGGTAGCGGAGGTTTCTTTCGAAATCGTCGATGCCCGCGTGCGCATGGCTTCGGCGCGTGCAAACACTTCGTCAAAAGAGGGAGTCGGAGCGGTCGGTTTTTCTTCGGATTTTTCTTTCTCTTCCTGCAAAAGTTCGGGGAAATATTGACCTAAGAACAGCTTTTTTCCTGCTTCTTCCCGCAAGGCGTTCAGTCTTGCGATTTCTTGCCGCTCGGCCTCATCGATTTCGGGCTCGGGCGTGCGTTCGGCAGGGGGTGTAAGAGGATCGGTACCGAAAATCTTTGCCGCGGCAACGGGATTGACGGGACTGCGGACAAAACTTTCTTCCGCAGGACGCGCGAATTGCGCCGCCTCACCGACAACAGGTGTTTGCGTGGAGTAAGATGCTTGCAAACTTTCGTTGTCGTCTTGTTTGGCTTCTTTGGTAGAATACACCGGTGTTTCCACCGTGATCGGAATAACGATCGAAGTCGGCGTAACCACTTGTTGTACGGGGACGGATTGGGACTCCTGCGGCAGAATAGGCGTTCCGACAGGCAAGACACCTTGCTTTTCGGCTTCTTCTTCGACATCGTATGCGCGGACGCGCTTGGTCAGGGGACGCAATTCGGCAAGATTGAAGGGGGCTTCAACCGTTTTCAGATCGATTTGCTTATCGCTTAACAACCGATCGATTACCGTACGCGAAAATTCCCATTCCCGTTGATCTTGATTCAGCGTCGCCGTCCCTTTATCGGTCAGGCGATAATATCTGCGCCTGCCGCCGTTGGACTCGTCTCCGTAATACGAAGTGATAAACCCTTGCTTCTCCAGCCGCTTCAGACAGCTGTACAGGGTGGGTTGTTTGATCTCGTATCTTCCGTCGCTCAGATCGGAAATAATATCGAGGATCTCGTACCCGTAACGGTCTTTTTCGCTGAGGCAGTTCAGAATGATGGTATCAACGTGACCGCGGATCAGTTCGGTATTGACGGTGTCCATAGGATATAATTCCTTTTAATGAATATCGGTGCGGATCAGCCCGACGACAATGCCGAGAATGGTCAGTTCGGTCGGGTAGATGTCGCGCATATTTTTGTTTTCGGGGTGCAGGCGAACGCCGGATGCGTCTTTATAAAAACGCTTGACCGTCGCGCAGTCGTCTTCCACCAAAGCCGCGACGATCTGTCCGTTTTGCGCCGTATTTTGTTTCTTTACGACGATCAGGTCGCCGTCATTGATTCCGACATCGATCATGCTGGTTCCTTCGACCGTCAGCATAAACAGGTCGCTGTCGGGCGAAAAGAGCGTGCGGGGAAGGCAATAACTTTCTTCATAGTCTTCTACCGCCAGTTTAGGAACACCCGCCGTGATCGATCCCAAGAGCGGAATCCTGACCATATCGCGCGACTTCGGCATTCTGCCGCGTGTCAATTCGATGGCACGGCTTTTGTTGCCGCCCAAACGAATCAGACCTTCCGATTCCAGCTTCTTGAGATAATAGACCGCGCTGGAAGTCGACTTGATGTCAAATGCCTCGCACAATTCGCGCACGGTAGGCGGATAGGCTCGTTCTTCGATTACTTCTGCAATATAATCGTAGATCCGTTGCGTTTTCTCTTTCATTTCGACGCATTTTGTCATCGGAATTCACTCCCTTGGCTTTATTATACAGAAAGTAAAAGTCAGAATCAAGAGCTTCTGTATATTCATCTAAATTGTAACACGGTTCGACAAAAAATGCAAACAAAAGTTTTTGTTTTAGCAAAAATAACGGTTCGATTATTCTTAGTTAGCGCAGATAATGAAATAATAGGGGTTTTCAGTCTTTTTCTTCTCTTAATACAACCTGTTTTGCGGCGGAGCGCTTGATATCCTCGCTGATGGCGGCGTAGTGCTTTTTGGTGGTATTGACGTCTCTGTGTCCGAGCACTTCGGCAACGACGTAAATATCTTTGGTTTGGCGATACAAAGCCGTGCCGTATGTACTGCGCAGTTTATGCGGCGAAACCGATTTCAGGGGATTGACGGTGCGCGTCATTTTTTTTACGACGTTTTCGACGGCGCGAACGGTGATTCGGCGGTTCTGAAGGGATAAAAACAGTGCGGGTTCATCGTCGATCCCGGCTTTTTTCAAACGCGCCGCTCGCGTCGGCAAGTAAATCGACAGGGCATCGTTGACTTCGTCCGAAAAATACAACACCGAACGGTTGCCGCCTTTACGCGTCACGACAAAGGCGTTTTTTTCAAGGTCAATGTCGTCGATGTTGAGCCCCACGCATTCGCTGACGCGGATTCCCGTTCCGACCAGCAGGGTGATCAGGGCAATATCGCGGTCACGCGTATTCAGATTATAGGTATTTTGATGCTTGGTATCGAATTTCTCTTCCCGTTCGGTATTGTCAAGCAGTCGAACGACTTCTTCGTCGTCCAAGCGGATTATTTCTTTATCGTGCAGTTTGGGCATCGATACTTTGCTTGCAACATTTTCGTCCAATTCTTCGTTGTTATAAAAGTATTTGAACATCGAACGAACAGAGCTTAATTTCCGCGCCTTGCCTTTTTCGGTATTTTTCAGAATTTTTCCGTTGAAATCATACGCCTCCAACGCTACAAGAAATGCTTCGATATCGCGCTTTTGCACTTGATTGAGATGCGAGAGCGTAAAATCCGACACCGCGGAAACATCTTTGAACTTGCGTACGCGCCGTATCAGATAATCAAAAAAGATTCTGAGATCGGTGGCATAATTGATTCGGGTCAAGACAGAAGTCCGCATTGCAATTCCGACAAAAAACTCCTCCGTAAACTCCGGCAATTCCGTCAAAAGCGCTTCGAGTTTCTGCGCATTTGCAATATTGAACTCCTCATAATAAGTCTTAGCCATATCGATATCCTAACACAAATTACATGATTTGTAAAGAAAACGTTTTGCCGCAATCGTTTCAAATCCCGCAAAACGGAATAGGGATAAAAAGACAAAAGCAGGGTAAAAAACAAATAACGGTAGGGAACAAAACAAAAATTAACTAAGGTAAGCATATCCATCGTACATGTCGTTCGGTATCAAATTTGATACAGCGAATCGATGTGTTAAAAATTGCAAAGCAAATTTTGACGCGCATGCAACGGACAAAAATCAGCAGGGCGCGCTCACAAAGGAATTGCCGAGATACGCGTATGTCCGAAATTTTAATTTGTTTTCCGCACACTCGGAAAAAGCAATAATATATGAAAAGCGCCAAACACTACAGCGTTAAATACTATAAATAAAAATAATTACGGAAGAAAAAACGTTTATAATAATAAGATACAAATAATTGCAATAAAAAGTGGTGCAAATGAATCAGATATCCAGAATTGATCCCAAACGTCCCGTACATACCGTAACCGTAACGCGTAAAATGACCTTGAAAAAGAGAAATTCGGAATAGTGGAGTGCCTGAAAATCCGATAAATATACAAATAAATCTATTCGCAAAACAACAGTTTTGCGAATAGAAATACGCCGAAAACGAAAATTAAGAGGGCGTTTCGCGCAAAAACTTCTATTAATCGATCGGTAAGGATAAAATAAAGTTTCGCTTCCGTATACTAAAAAATACTACGGATTTGTGTTGAATCGTTTTGTTCCGTTTAAGCGTTGAACAAATTTTATTAAGCAACCATACAAGCATAGATGATTGATTTTGTTCGGCAATCATTTACGCAGCATATTATCGAAACAACAGCGTTCGATGCTTCTACGAACTTTGACACTTAGTAATCTGACATTTGTTGTTAGCGACAGCGGACGAGCGACATTCCGAAAAATCGGATCGTTTAGTGCCGGCAGTCAAGCCTTTTGTCAGCGTTATCCGACAACGATATCCCCTGCCGATTCCCGTTTTTTCAAAATTTTCTGAAAGCTTAACAAAAATACGCAGGTTGTAATGATTGCACTGACAATATCGGCAATCGGCTCGGCATAAAATGCGGCTTTTGCCCCCAAGATCATCGGTAAAGCAATCGTACAGCTTAGCATAACGCCCATTTTTCGGGTCATAGATAATGCGATGGCATAACGCGGTTGTCCGAGTGCCGTCAAGCAATCGACAAACGCATACTGAAAAGCAAGCGGGATAATTCCGATCATATAAACACGGATTCCTTCTATCGCTTGCATTGCAATCGTCGGATCGGATGTAAACAGCCCAACAAACGGTCGCGCAAGCACAAACGAAACAAGCAGCATCAATGCCGTATATCCGACGCATAATGATAAAATAAACGTTTCTGCTTTGCGGATCAAGCGCGTATTACGCGCCCCGTAATTAAAGCTGATTACGGGTTGCGTCCCCGTACTGATGCCCAGCATCGGCAGCGTAATCAATGACATAAACGCCTGTACGATTGTGGCAACCGTAATCCAAAAATCGCCGGAAGCTCCCCCTGTTTGCTGCAATACGATATTCAGCGCAATGATCACCAAGCTGTCCGTTGCAACGATCAAAAACGGCGAAACACCGAGTCCTAAGATTTTTCCGATGGTTTTTGTCGAATATCCCCCATACGAAATGCGGACTTTGGTGCGTTTTGAGATCAGGACAAGGACGATGAAAGCAAGCGATGCCGCTTGTGCGATTACGGTTGCGACGGCGGCACCCGTGACGCCCATGTCACAAGTAAAAATCAGGATCGGATCCAGAATAAGATTGGTGACCGTTCCGAGGCAAACCGAAAGCATTCCGAGCCCCGAGTACCCCTGTGCGATGACAAATTGATTGAGTCCGATCGTCATGACGCCAAAGACCGATCCTGCAGCATAAACGACGAGATACCGATACGCATACGGATAAATCCGATCACTGCCGCCAAACGTAAAAATTAAAGGCTTGACGGCGAGCAAGACGACAGCCGTAGTAATCAAAACGGACATTACAATCAGAATCAATACGGCGTTGGAAAGAATTTTTTTTGCGCGTTCGGGCTTGTTTTCGCCGAGCAGCATTGCAAACAGCGGCGCACCGCCGAGCCCGACCCAATTTCCGAACGATGCAATTAAGGTTGCAATCGGCGCGCAGACGCCGACCCCCGCCAATGCAAGGTCACCGATCCCCTCGATATTGCCGACAAACATGCGGTCGACAATGCCGTATAAAACATTGATAAACTGTGCCGTCATGGCGGGTAGCGCGAGTCGAAGTACCGACCCGAAAATTTTGGAAGAACCGAGATCGAGCGCTTTCATAATCATAGAAGAATGTATCCGACAGGCTTTAACGGCACATCCCAAAGCATAGTAGCAGATCTGCGGTTTTCCGTCAATCAAAAAATCTATTCAAAAAAAGAAATTTTTCTAACCTTCCATCAGATGCAAACCGATCAGTTCGGGATCGCGGATGGAAGTATAAATTTCGACGGCGTGCGGCTCGAGATAAGTTTCTGTCAGCCGGGTATACCCCTTTCGTTGCAGTTCCGATACAATCCGTTGACAGATAGTTTCGACGGTTTCTACCGTCCGATCTCCCGGGGTTTCGGTCAAAACCGACTCAAACATCGCAACCAGATCGGCAAGAACGGGAAGTTCTTTTGCCGCACGAAAGATCCACTTGTAATACGGTGCATATCGGCAGTTGAGCAAAAACAGCAATTCGAGCCCCTTATTGACAAATTCTGCCGCGGCAAGCCCTGCCGCGCCCCTATCGTTTCGGATCAAGCACCGTTTGAGATTGTATTGACCCGATTGCGCCATAACGGCAAGACGCGCGGCGATTTTCTTGCGCCGTGTCGCGTCGGGCATTCCGTCGATCAAACGGTTGCGATAATCGTCGAATTCTTTGCAACCTTCTCGGAATACGATTCCGTTGACTGCCGCGCTTAAGGCATGTTCGGGAATGAACAGCCACTCAACGGGACGCTCGGGGATCCGTTCAAGTCCCGTGAACTGGCGGAAAAAATCTTTGACGGTCACGACGCCCCCGCGGTTTTCCCCAAATAAGCTGTGACGATCGTTTCGGTATCCCATAAACTCGGTCGGCAAACGGCGATACGCGCGCATCAGTTCAAATCCGATTTTCCGATCCGTTTCGTCATCGATCCAAAGATAGAAACGCGGTCCGAAGTCATGGTCGGTAGACAATTCGTCGTCGTAACCGTAGCATTCCGATCCGTATCCCGCAAGCCCCGCACTGACAAGAGTCCCCGCCTCGCCGAACGACGCCAGCATCGGGATCCCGAAAGTTTCAAAATAACGTTGTGACAGTTCAAGCCCTTTCATAAATTTCCTTTGCCCGCTTGTACAATTCGGTTTCGGCAACAAAATGTCCGAAATACCCAAAGGACGGCGCGCATTTTTCGCATACGAAGGCGTAGTATCCGCCCTGTTGCTGTTCGGGAACGCAGTCCAACGCATGGAGAGCACGTTCGAATAATTTCGCAATTTCTTGCTCGGTAGC
Source organism: Candidatus Stercoripulliclostridium merdipullorum (assembly GCA_018713745.1). Lineage (GTDB taxonomy): Bacteria > Bacillota > Clostridia > Christensenellales > DTU072 > Stercoripulliclostridium > Stercoripulliclostridium merdipullorum. The sequence goes on from DVOH01000022.1 coordinate 8,869, forward strand.
CCCTTTTGCCTCTTCGAGGTGGGCGAGATTGACGTATGTGATCGCTTCGTCTTCTCGTTTTTGCAAAGTTTCGACGAGTTTCAGGGCGTTCCGATAATATCGTTCTGCCTCGTCAAATCGACCGAGATCGCATAATGCCGTCGCCATATTGTTGTACAATCCCGCACGCAATTCGTGTACGGCAGGCAATGTTTTGTCGTAAACGGCTTCGGCTTTTCGATAATAGTCCATAGCGATTTCGTTTTCGCCGAAGTGCTTGTATCCCGTTGCGATATTAAGATACTGCGTGCCTGCCGAAAGCGTGTTTTCGGTGTCTGTCAGATCGATCAGCTCCAAAACACGCCCGATTGCTTCGTAGCATGCGTTCCGTTCCCCGTTTTTACGAAAATGTCCGATCAGTTCGTTGCAAACGGAAAGTTCGGTCGGGCAATCTCCCGCTCGGCGGGCAATGTCACGTTGCTCCATAAGAAAGCGTCCGCCGCCCGCATAATCCCGTCGGTCGAGATAGCGGTCGTATTGCGCGATAATTTGATCGATTTTCATATGATTTTATAGTTCGGAAAGCACCCGTTCGGCATGCTCGTTGGCTTTGATGTCGCGATAGACGTTCGTAATCTTACCGTCGGCATCGATGACATAGGTCAGACGCGATGTGCCGATGACGGGCTTTCCGTACATGGTTTTGGGATTGAGTGCGTCATACAACCCGATTACGAAGCGATCGGGGTCAGACAATAAACGGAAAGAAAATCCTTGCCTTGCGGCAAACTTTTCGTGCGAAGCGACGCTGTCCTTACTTACCCCGAGAACGACTGCGTTTTTGGATTCAAATTCCGCAATCCGCGCTTGAAACCCCAATCCTTCCGCCGTGCAACCCGAAGTGTTATCTTTGGAATAGAAGTACAAAACTACTGTTTTTCCGCGAAAATCGGCAAGCGATACGGGATTGCCGAATTGATCGTTCAGTGTGAATTCTGGTGCGATTGTTCCCGGTTTTAACATAAAAACTCCTTTTAATTGACCTTTTGATGATGGATTTCTGTTAACGGTTGCTTAATATCCGTTTTAAGCATTCCGCGACGGCAATTTTGCAGTGCTGGTAAGTCAAACCGCCTTGCAGATAGGCAATATACGGCTCTTTGATCGGAGAATCGGCACTGAGCTCGATGGACGCTCCTTGCACAAACGTACCCGCCGCCATAATGACAGGATCCTGATAACCCGGCATATCCCACGGCTCGGGGGTGACATAACTGTCGACGGGAGAAGCATACTGAACGCCCTGAACGTATGCGATCAGTTCTTCCGCCGTACGGAAGCGGATGGCGCGGATAATGTCACCCGGCATTTCCGCGGGAACGGGGCTGACGTCGTAACCCAACGTATGGAAGGCAAATCCCGCAAGAATACTGCCTTTTAAGGCACCGGCAACGACGTTCGGCGCAAAAAACAACCCTTGATAAAAGGGAAGATACGGCGCAAAGTACGACCCGACTTCGCTGCCGATCGAAGGAGAAGTCAGTCGATACGAAATCTGCTCGACGGCATCGGCTTTCCCTGCGATATAGCCGCCGGTCGGAGCCAATCCGCCGCCCGGATTTTTGATTAAAGATCCGATAATGATATCGGCACCGACGGCAAGCGGCTCTTGTGTCGCGACAAATTCGCCGTAACAGTTGTCAACGGCAACCAGGCAGTCGGGATGCCGATCCTTGACAAAGCGAACGGCTTGCCCGATTGCTTCGATCGACAGCGCGTTGCGCCAGGAATATCCGCGCGAGCGCGTCAAAAAGACCAGTTTCGGCTTGTTTTTTTGCAAAAACCGATCGATTGCGTCAAAGTCAAACGTACCGTCGGCGAGGAGGTCGATCTGATCGTAACCGATCCCGTAATCGGCAAGCGAACCGTTGCCGACGCCCGAAATCACTTTGCATAGCGTGTCGTACGGCGCGCCGCTGATGCAAAGCATCCGATCGCCCGTTTTCAGCAAACCGAACAATGCGACGGTCAGCGTATGCGTTCCGCTGACGAGATTGGGCGAGACGATTGCGCGCTCGGCGCCGAACACTTCGGCAAAAACGCGTTGCAGGCAATCCCGACCTTCGTCGTCATAGCCGTATCCCGTAGTCGGCACAAAGTGCCTTGCCGAAACTTTACAGGTTCGGAAGGCGTCGATCACTTTTTTCTGATTGACTTCTGCGATTTTGTCGATTGCCGCAAAGAGGTCTTTTGCGTTGCGTTCGGCTTCTTCGAGAATGGAAGCGACGGTTCGATCAAGATCGGGATGAATGGAAGTATTGTTTGACATATTGAAATCCTTTGCGATGTAATATTCGTCTGTTGGGGTAATTTATCGGGTCATGCGAAGTTCCTGACGATATCGATCGATCAGCCGATCGGCGGTATCGGGTTGCAACGTTACGGGCGTTGCGATTGTCGGGTATTGTCCCGAAAACCAAGTCCGCTGACGTTTGGCATACTCCCGCGTATTTTTGCAGATTGCCTCACGCACGTCGTCGACGGTTGCCGTCCCGTCAAAATACGGTTTCCATTCTTTATATCCGATGCCTTGCATCGATTGCAGATCGAAGGCGTATCCGCGATCGACCAATCCCCGTACTTCGGACTCCAGTCCCGCTTCGATCATTTTGTCGACGCGCCGCTCGATCCGACAGCGGAGTTCGGCGGAATCTCCCGACAAGGTTACCATAACAAACGGTTCGACGGGCTCGAACCGAACATTGTTTTGTGCCGAAAAAGCGGTACCCGAACTATAGGTCACTTCTAATGCACGGATCACGCGCTTCAGATTGTTGGGATGAATCTTTTGAGCGGAAACAGGGTCGACTTCCTGCAATTTGCGATGCAAATGAAGATTGCCGTATTGTTCGGCGTCGGCAATCAACCGTTCGCGCCAGCGGAGTTCGGCGGCGCGGTCTCCGCCGTAATCCATAGTATAAAGCAAGGCGTTGATATAAAATCCCGTTCCACCCGCGACGACGGCGACTTTTCCGCGCGCCGTAATGTCGGCAACGGCGCGACGCGCCAGCGTCTTGTAGTCGGCAACGGTAAACGGGTCGTCGGGATTGCAAATATCGATCATGTGTTGCACGACACCGAGATCGTCGTCCCGCTCTTTTGCCGTACCGATATTCATTCCGCGATAAATCTGCATCGAATCCGCCGAAACGATTTCGCCGCCGATTTTGCGCGCGACTTCCGCCGCCAATGCGGTTTTTCCGCTTGCCGTTGCACCGCCGATCAGAATCATATTATTATACCCGTCGCTTAAACATTTTTTCCAGTTCCGCACGGGTCAAAACGACATAGGTCGGACGACCGTGCGGACAACGGAGCGGCATCGATTGCTTGCGGAAAGCAGACATAAAGCGATCGATTTCGGCTGTAGAAAAGGAATCTCCGCCTTTGATCGCCGCTTTACAAGCGGATTGCATCAGTTTTTCCTTGAATTCCGATCCGAGCGAAACCGATTTGCCGACGGCAAGATCGCTTGCGGTTTCGGCAAAAAAGCGGTCGTAGTCCAAGCCCGACAAAATTGCGGGTACGGCGGAAATCCGCAACGAAGCCTCACCGAACGGTTCGATCTGAAATCCGATTTGCTCCAAATCCGAGCGATATTGTAATAATTGTTCGACTTCGGCAACCGTACTTTCGTAAATATACGGGATCAAAAGCGGTTGAACCGCAACCGTGCCGGAGGCGACTTCGTCGCTCAGCCGATCGTACAAAACGCGCTCGTGCGCGGCGTGCTGATCGATTAAGATGACGCGGGAGTTTTCCTCCACGACCCAATAGGTCTGAAAGAGCTGTCCGACGATACGATAATCGGGACAATCTTCGGGATGTATCGTTTCTTGCGCTTCGACATTGACCGTTCGAGTCGGGCCCGAAATCACAGGCGTTTCAGACGATTGTTGCACTTGCGGGCGTTCGGAGGTGTCCCGATCGGTTGGGGCAGTGGCAAAGCCGTTCGGCTCCGATGTTTGCTTTCCGTAAAGATAATCGGTTAAAACCGAACCGCGTCCTGCATCGTTCAGTTTGTTGGTTGTATCGGAAATCGAGGCGAGAATTTCGGCAATTTTTTGACGGGCGGCGGAATCGGAAGAAGCTTTCGGCGTCGCCGAAGCCGTACGATAAGAAAGATCTGTCTGCGGTCGCGGAGACTGCTTGATCGGATTTTGATCGGGTTGAGGATCCCGCGATTGTTGCGAATCGGGCGATTTGGGCGAGAGGATTTCTTCCGCTTCGCGTTGCTCGTACCGCTCGATCGCCCCCTTGACGGCCTGATAAATCGCGCTGTAAACCTTGCGGGGGTTCGCAAAACGGACTTCTTTTTTGTTGGGATGAACGTTGACGTCGACTTCGTCAAACGGCATGACGATATCGAGGACAAAGACGGGAAAAGTACGGCTCATCAGTCGTTGTCCGTACGCATTCTGAACCGTTCCGGAGATCATCGGATCGGAAATGATGCGCCCGTTGAGGATTACGGTCTGATCGTTGCGGTTGCCTTTGGAAACGCCGGGATCGGAGCAGTACCCGCAGACTTTGATCGTATTGTCGGGGTCGGGCTCGAGGGGCAACAGGTGTTTGGCAACGTGAAACAAAAACACGGCGGAAACGGCAGAAGAAAGCCCTTGTCCGTCCGAAGCAAAAATCTGCTTTCCGTCGACAAAGTAGCGGATTGCCGTATCGGGGTTAGCTAAAATCAACTGAGAAATCAGCTTGGTGATATAACTTTCTTCGGTTTTTTTGGATTTGAGAAACTTAAACCTTGCCGGGGTGTTGAAAAACAGATTGGATACGGTAATCGAAGTGCCTTTTCCGTGAGCGCAGTCGGCAACCGTAGCGTCGCCGCCGCGCGCATGCAGAATCGCCCCGGTATTCTCCTCGAAATAACAGGTACGGATTTCGATTTCGCTGACGGCGGCAATGCTTGCAAGTGCCTCGCCGCGAAAGCCGAGCGTTCCGACGGTATCGAGATCTTCTGCGGTTGCGATTTTGCTTGTTGCATGGGGCAAAATCGCTTTGGGCAATTCTTCCATCGGAATTCCGCATCCGTTGTCGGCAATTTCGATCCGTTTGATTCCGCCGTCCTCAATCGAAACGGTAATTTCGGTCGCGCCGGCGTCGATGCTGTTTTCGACAAGTTCTTTGACGATGGAAGCGGGATTTTCGACCACTTCTCCTGCCGCAATCCGATTGTAAACCGAAGCGTCGAGACAATTGATTTTCATGCATACCACCTCTTCAGCGTTTTTTGGAGGACTTGGCGTCCGATTTTGCCGTGACCGTCTGCTTGAGATTGGTCAGAATGGTCAGTGCCTGTAAGGGCGTGCAGCTGTCTACGTCAATATCGCGGATCACCGATGCCAACGCTTCGTAACGGGAATCTTCGGCAAAAAATCCGATCTGATTGGTGGGCGTGGCATCCGCCGACGGCACCGCCGAGATCGTAGCGTTGAGATCGGCTGTCTGCGTGCTTTCAATGGCGCCCATGATTTCTTTGGCGCGGTCGATGACCTTGACGTTGACGCCTGCGAGTTTTGCAACTTCCAATCCGAAACTTTTGCTTGCCCCTCCGCGTGCAATCTTATATAAAAACGTGATGCCGTCTTTGTTCTCTTTGATAAGGATATGATAGTTTTTGAGAGCGGGCAAGAGATTTTCGAGTTCGGTCAGCTCGTGATAATGCGTGGCAAACAACGTTTTAGCCTTCAGCTTAAGCGCGATGTGCTCGACAATCGCCCAGGCAATCGAAAGTCCGTCGAGCGTAGAAGTTCCGCGTCCGATTTCGTCGAGAACCAACAGACTGTCCTCTGTCGCGTTGTTGAGAATATTGGCAACTTCGCTCATTTCGACCATAAACGTGCTTTGCCCGAACGCCAGGTTGTCGCTTGCACCGACTCGCGTGAAAATACGGTCGACGATTCCGATTTCGGCGCGTTCGGCAGGGACAAAACTGCCGAGATGCGCCATCAGAACAATCACCGCGACTTGTCGCATATAAGTGCTTTTGCCCGCCATGTTGGGACCTGTGACGACTACGGTGCGACATTGTGCGTCCAGGACGGCGTCGTTGGCGACAAACGTATTTTTCCGTTTGAGAGCTTCGACGACGGGATGCCGCCCTTCCTTGATGACAATCGCTTTCGAGCGGGCGGACACGACGGGACGCTTGTAGCCGTTGCGTACGGCGACCTCGGCAAAGGAATACAAAACGTCAAGCTCGGCAATTAGCGCGGCGTTCTTTTGGAGAACGGGCAAAATGTCAAACATCAGCCGCTTGATTTCGGCATACAGCCGTTCTTCCAGTTTTTGCGCCTTTTCCTGCGAAGTCAGAATCACTTCTTCCAGCTCTTTCAGCTCGGGCGTCATAAACCGTTCGCTTCCGACCAGCGTCTGCTTGCGTTCGTAATAATACGGAACCTGCGGCAAATTGGATTTGCTGACTTCGATATAATAGCCGAATACGCGGTTGTAAGCGACTTTGAGATTTTTGATCCCGGTTGCCTGCCGCTCCTTGCCTTCAAATTCGGCAATCAGTTTGCGCGCCGACTTATGGGCTTCGCGATAAGCGTCCAACTCCTCATTATAGCCGTCCTTAATAATGCGATCGGCAAATTTCGGGTCGCCTTGCGGCTGAATGGCGGCTTCGAGGCAGGCAGCAACTTCCGGCAAAGGATCCAAACCGCTGCGAACAGACAACAGCTTGTCGCTTTTTTTGACGGCGCCGAGCGCGGCGACAAGGGGCGGAATCTGAACGAGCGACTCTTTGATTGCGATGCACTCGTTGGGTCGAACGGTATTGTATGCGATTTTGTTGCACAGCCGCTCGATGTCGCGGATGCAATGCAACGCCAAGCCGCAAGCGGAACGCATTTCGCTGTTGCGGTACAGCTCCTCCACGGCGTCCAAGCGCAGATTAATTTCGGCTTCGTCGCGCGAAGGTTCTTGAATATAGCGGCGCAATAATCTGGCGCCCATATTGGTTTCGGTCCGATCGAGCACCCACAAAAGCGATCCGATTTTTTGCTTGTCGGCGATGGTTTCGGTCAGCTCGAGGTTCTTTTTGGTCGTATAATCGAGATACATCCCGCTTTCGGGTCTGATTTTGCGGGGCGGAAGAATATGCTTTAAGGTGCGCTTCTGCGTGGACTGAATATAGTCGATCAACGCCCCCAGTGCCGAAACGACCGCTTCGCCCGACTCCAGACCCAATGCGGAAAGATGATAAACGCCGTAAAATCCGCGCAAAACGGATTCGGCATTGTCGGCGTGGAAGGCATAGTCGTAATATCCTTGAAATTTGCAGAGTTTGCCGAGTTCGACCGACTCCAGCGCGTTGCCGTATGCCGCGCCGCTTTCAGAGGCGATGATTTCGCAAGGAGCAATCGAAAGCAACTGATCTTCGAGGCGGCTTGCAGGCGTTTCGAGGACTTTGACTTCCCCGGTCGAAACGTCCGCCCAGGCGACGGCGGCAAGATTGCCCTTGACGACGACGGAAGCAAGGTAATTGTTGACGCCGCTCTCCAGCATTGTTTCGTCGGTCACCGTCCCGGGCGTAATCACGCGGACAACGTCGCGCTCGACCATGCCTTTTTGATCGCCGGGTGCGGTCAGCTGCTCGCAAATGGCAACTTTTTTGCCCAATTTGACGAGTTTTGCGATATATCCGTCCACTGCATGAAAAGGAACGCCGCACATTGGCGCGCGTTGCTCCAATCCGCAGTCTCTTCCCGTCAACGTCAGATCCAGCAACTTGGAAACTTCAACGGCGTCGTCGAAGAACATTTCATAAAAATCGCCGAGGCGGTACATCATAACCGTCCCGGGATATTGCTCTTTCATCGCAAGATAATGCTTCATCATCGGCGACAAGCCGGATTCTTTTTTTTCTGCCGATTTTCTCATACGATTTCTCCCCATAAAGATGCCGAACGGCTTTTGTCGATCCGCACGCGGACAAATTCGCCGATCCGATCGGCGCTTCCCGGGAAATTAACCAGTCGACCGCTGTCGCTCCTGCCGCAAAGTAAATCGGGCTTGGGTGCGTCCTCGACCAAAATTTCCAAAATAGTTCCGACATAGCGATCGCTGATTTCTTTGGTGATCGAATTCTGAAGGGTAATCAGACGTCCGATCCGTTCTTTTTTGACGGCATACGGAATTTGTTCCATCTTGGCGGCTACCGTGCCGTTGCGCGGAGAATAAATAAACGTGAACGCGTTGGAAAACCGAACCTGTTCGACCAAACGCAAAGTATCTTGGAAGTCCTCTTCGGTTTCCCCCGGAAAACCGACCATAATATCCGTGGTGATACCGACGTCGGGCATCGCCGCTCGCAGACGGTCGATCAGATAAAGATAATGTTCTCTTGTATATTTGCGGTTCATCGCCTGCAGAACGCGATTGCTGCCTGCCTGAACGGGAAGATGAATGTTATGGCAAAAATGCACTGATTCTGCCATAAAATCGATCACTTCTTCCGAAATATCCTTGGGGTGAGACGTCATAAAACGAACGCGGAACTTTCCGTCGATCCCGTCGATGGCGCGCATGAGCTTAGCAAAGTTCCAGCCGTCTTGCCGATCGTTGCCGTAAGAATCGACGTTTTGTCCGAGCAACGTAATTTCGCGGTACCCTTCTTCGATCAGACCGCGGACCTCGCCGACGACGGTCTCGGGATCGCGGCTACGTTCGCGTCCGCGGACGTACGGGACAATACAATAGGTACAAAAATTGTTGCATCCGTACATGATATTGACCCAGGCATTGGTGCCGGAAGTGCGGAAAATCGGGGTGTTTTCGATTATTTCGGGGGTGTCGATATTGTGGACGTCGTCAATTTTGGGTCGCTTGCCGTTAGACATCGCAACCCGCTCCACATAATCACCGATCCGATCGAGGCGATCGGTGCCGAGAATAATATCGACAAACGGGAATTTTTTGAAAATCGCTTCCTTCATCCCGTCCTGCTGCGTCATACATCCGACGACTGCAACGATTTTGGATCGATCGGCTTTTTTGAGGGGTTTGACCGCACCGATATTGCCCATGATGCGCTTTTCCGCGGTATCGCGGATACAACAGGTATTGAAGACGATTACGTCGGCGTCTGCAACGGAATCGGTGGGCTGATATCCCGCTTCCACTAAAGAACCTGCGATTTTTTCGGATTCGTGTACGTTCATCTGACAACCGAACGTTTGAATATTAAAAAACTTCATAGTAACAAAATTATAATATAAATAGTATCTTATTACAAGCGATTGCAAATTTTTTCCGAAAATTCGGCGGGAATAAGTTTGTCAAGCCCAAGCATACTAAAGGAGATGAAACGCAAAAAAGTGCTGCAAATAACAGCTTTAGTATTATTGTTTAGCATTATTTTCATAATACTCGGCGGTATGGCCGCCTATTTTGCCATCACCAAAGACACCCGACTCGAAGTCGAAAAGCTGAACACGTCGGGTGCCAATCTTTTGCTTTTCGACAGCGAAGGCACTCCCCTCGCCTACACGTCCGCCGTTAAGCGATACAGTGAGTATGACGAGATCAGTCCCTACGTTGTCAAGGCGTTTATCGCATTGGAAGATAAACGCTTCCTGAAACATAACGGAATCGATTATTACAGGCTTGCAGGCGCGATGATCAACAATCTCAAGGCGGGATATCTGAAGGAAGGCGGGTCCACCATTACGCAGCAACTTGCCAAAAACGCCCTGTTATCCAACGAAAAAACGTTGACGCGCAAACTGAAGGAAGCGAAACTTGCGTTTCAACTCGAACGCCGATTCTCAAAAGAAGAAATCATTACCATGTATCTGAATACGATCTATTTCGGCAACGGTCTGTACGGGATTACGGCGGCAAGCGAGCGATTGTTCGGAAAACTGCCCGCCGATCTGACGCTTGCCGAAAGCGCAATGCTTGCAGGCATCGTCAAAAATCCGCGTGACAACAGCCCGCTCGGCTCCGTCGAACGCGCAATCGAACGCCGCAATCTTGTCCTTTCCGTCATGAAACGCGAAGGCGAAATCGACGAAACCGACTATCAAAATGCCGTTTCCACCGGTTATGTCCAACCCGCATCGCTCCCGAAAAGCTCAAACTCTTACCAAAACGCGGTTTTTTATGAGGCGGGACAACTGCTTGACATGTCCGAAAAAGAAATTTTAACCGGCAATTTGAAAATTTACACTTACTGCGATCAGACATTGCAAGTTCGGTTAGAACACGCCGTGGAAGACGAGGATTTCAAAGTTTCCGACGCCGACGTCGCCGTTATGGTCGGCGACAACGCGACGGGCGGAATTGCGGCATATGCTGCAACGTTTTCCTATGCGCCGCAGACGGTATATCGCTCTCCGGCATCGACGATTAAACCGCTGATATCGTATCTTCCGGCTTTGGATCTCGGCAGAATCGCGCCGGCAAGTCCTGTCAGCGACCAAAAAACCGATTTCGGCGGGTATGCCCCCGATAATTTCGGCGGGAAATATCTTGGAGAAACGGACATCCGTGCTGCTGTCAAATCTTCTTCCAACGTAGTAGCCGTTCGGCTTTTGCAGGAAATCGGCGTGGAATACGGCAAAATGATGCTCGATGAAATGGGCATTCCGACCGACGACCGGGACGGACTTGCCTTAGCGCTCGGCGGCATGTATCGCGGCGTAACGATCGGGCAGCTGTTAGGCGGATATCTTTGCCTTTCCAATGGCGGCAATTACCTTGCCCCCGGGCTGATCCGGCGAATCGAACGGGAAGACGGGACGGTGCTTTATCAAAGAAACGAAGGCAAAAAGCCGTTGTTTTCTGCCGAAAGCTCCTATTTAATGACCGATATGCTGTGTGAAACCGCCCAATCGGGCACGGCGAAAAAATTATCGTCGCTTCCTTATCCCGTCGCCGCCAAAACGGGCACGGCAGGATCTTCCGCCGGCAACACCGACGCTTGGTGTGCGGCATATACCGCCGAACGCACCGTGATTTCGTGGTACGGCAACCTTTCGGGCGAATCCCGATCGATGTTACCGAACCGCGTTACGGGAGGCGGATTGCCGACTTTGTTGACGCGTTATGCCTTCGAATGTTCCGATGCCCCGCATGATTTTGCCGTTCCGATCGGTATTATCGAAGGTGAAATCGACACAAAAGCAACGCAAACGGAACAAAAACTCCTATTATCTTCCGATCTGACCCCTGAACGCTATCGAAAACGGGATCTGTTTGACATCGCTTTTTTCCCGCCTGAAGTTTCACACTATTGGGACGATTTGCTTACGGGCGAATTCAAAGCGGAAGAGATCGCGGAAGGAATTTCGATCCGATTCGACACGAAACCCGGGATCCGCTACGACTTGATCGACGCGCAAAGCGATACCCCGTTGTTTACGGTACAGGGAAACGGGGAATCGGTTGAATTTATCACGCCGCCGAAGTTCGGCTTCAACGGATATTATCTGCGCTTATATGACGAAAACGGCGAACATCTGACCGATTCTCAATCTATCTACTTGCTGTCGCTGAATCCTCTGACCCTCCGACGGAGAGCGTAACCGTTTCGATCCCTGCCATGGCTTCTTCGATCAGCGCTTCGACGTCAAGGCGGGATTCATAGCGGACAGCGTCTTCCAATTTAGGACGAATGACGGGGTTTTTGGGCAAAAATACCGTACAACAATCCTCATATGGGCGGATACTGATCTCATAAGTATCGATTTTTTCGGAAACGGCAATGATTTCGGATTTGTCGCTTCCGATCAGCGGACGGAATACGGGTATTGTTACGACCGAATTGGTTACGTTGATACTTTGCATCGTCTGACTGGCAACCTGCCCGAGGCTTTCTCCCGTAACGATGGCGCCGCAATGTTTGTCGATTGCAAGCCGCTCTGCAATCCGCATCATAAACCGACGCATGATCGAGATCATAAATTCGGACGGGCAATGCTCATGAATCGCGTACTGAATTTTGGTGAACGGAACGATCGAAAGTTCGATTTCTCCGGCATAAGCGCTTAATTTTCGGGCAAGATCCTTGACTTTTTGCAGGGCAAGCTCACTGGTATACGGAAAGCTGTGATAATGTACGGCATACAGTTTGACCCCGCGCTTTGCCATGACATATCCTGCGACGGGGCTGTCGATTCCGCCCGACAGCAACAACATCGCATTGCCCGAGCATCCGACCGGCAAGCCTTGCGCCCCTTCGATTTTTCGGTAAAAAAGATAGCTAAATCCGTTCTCGCGGACGTCGACGTTGAGTTCGAAGTCAAACGCGTACAAATCCACGGTACGGGCAGGCGATTTCTGTAAGAGATATCCGCCGATTCTTGCGGCAAGTTCCATCGAATTCAGGTTAAGTTTTTTGTCGGCACGTTTGACCGTTACACGGAATTTTCCTTGACGGGGACTGATGGCATCGGCGGCTTCGGAAACGGCTTGAAGATCGGTTGCGACTTTTACCGAGGGGCTGATGCTGTGAATTCCGAACACTTTGGTCAGGCGACCGACGATTTCTTCGACGTCGTCAACGTCGAAATCTTCTACATAATATCTGCCTTGCGAGCGTACGAAGCGATAATCCAACCCCTTCAAAGCCCCTTTAATGTTGCGGATCAAAAGCGATTCGAAATAAGCACGGTTGTTGCCTTTGAGAAAAATTTCGCCGTATCGGATCAGAATTGAGTTGATTTTAACTTCCATAACGTGACAGTTCTCCGTAAATTTGTTTGAATTCGACAAGAAAGCGATCGATTTCCGCTTCCGTCGTATTGCGGCAAAACGAAATGCGCACGACCCCGTCCGCCCATTTTCCGCTAAGTCCCAACGCATCCGGGATGCGTTTGCCGGCTTTGTTGGAGGAACAGGCACTCCCCGTCCCGATCAGGATACCTTTGCGTTCGAGCGCGTGTTGCATAACTTCCCCGCGCACCTTCGCCATGGTAAACGTCACAATGTACGGAGAACCGTTTTCGGGAGATATCAGACGGATTTCGTCGTTTTCCTCCGTCAGCCCTTCAATCACTTTTTGGCGAAGAAAAGAGAGGTTTTGAGCCGTTTCCCCCTGTTTTTCGATTGTTTCTGTAATCGCCGCACCGAATGCGAGAATGCCCGGAACGTTTTCGGTCGACGAACGCAGTCCGCCTTCCTGTCCGCCTCCGTACACGACGGGCGACAAGCGAATCCCTTTGCGGATATACAGTGCGCCGACGCCCTTCGGGGCGTGAATTTTATGGGCGCTGATCGCATACAGATCGACACCGTCCCGCTGAAGATTGAGTTTGAGCTTTCCGAACGCCTGCACGCCGTCCGAATGAAACAAAGCACGGGGATTTTTGGCTTTCAGCGCGGCGGAAAACTTGCCGAGATCGTTGACCGCGCCCGTTTCGTTGTTGACGTGCATCACCGAAGCCAAGGCGGTTTTTTCGGTAATCATTTGGCAAAACGCTTCAAAATCGGTACTTCCGTCCCCTTTGACGGGACAAAACCGCACATCGTATCCGCGCTGCTTCAGCTCGGTTGCCGCAGCATATACCGCGGCATGCTCGCCTGCCGATACGACGATATCGCCCTGCTTCGGCTTTTTGCAACCGAACAATGCAAGATTGTCGCTCTCGGTACCGCCTCCCGTAAAAACGACCGAACCTTCCGCGCGCAACGCGCCGAGTATCATGGAACGAACGCCGTTCAGTTGTTCTTTCAGCATCAGTCCTTCGTGATATAAGGCGGAAGGATTGTAATAGTTTTCGCGCATTGCCCCCACCGCCGCCTCAATCGCGCCGGCAGAACATTGCGTCGTTGCCGCAGAATCCAAATAAATCGTCATTATTTCAGTTTGGCGATGGTGACACCGCGCTCTCCTTCTCCGTAAATCCCGTCCCGATATTCTTTGACCGCATAGTGGCGCTTGAGGAAATTGCGAACCGCCTCTCTCAGTTTGCCCGTTCCATAGCCGTGTATGATGCGGATTTCGCTGACGCCAGCAAGAACCGCCTTGTCCAGATAAGCCTGCAATGCCGTATCGGCTTCGGCAACCGTTTGTCCGATCAAATTGATTTCGGGCGAAAACGCTTCGTTTCGCAATGCTCTCGGTTTGGATTTGATTTCGGGAACTTCATCCTCTTGCTTTTGTTTGCGTAATTTCTGCAAAACGTCAAGTTTGAAGTTGCTGTTCATCCTGCCGAGCTTGACCGTCGCGCTCCCTTTGCGGGTGTCGATGGCGATGACGGTTCCTTCCACTTTCAGACTCTTGACAAGAACGGAATCGCCGACCTCGATCGCGCCTTTTTCTTCCTCGCCGAACCCTTGAAATTCGTTGTCTTCGTTGACAACGTATTTCGTCAAAGACTTGCGCAGTCTGCGCGCTTCAAACAGATTCTGCTCGGTCGGATCGTCCAAGAGCGATCTCAGCGTTTCGATGATTTCGTTGGCTTCGCTCATCGCTTCCGATACCAGACGTTTGGTTTCGCGCTTGACGTTCTCGTTCAGTTTTTCGCGCTGCAAAAACAATCTGTCCCGTTCTTTTTTTACGTTTTGCGAGGTTTCTTCCGCTTCTTTCAGCAGTTCCGCCGTACGCTCCTCGTTGGCGACGGCGTTGCGCCGCGCCAGTTCCAACGCACCCAAAACGTTTTCAAATTCCAGTTTGCCTTCCCGGATCCCTTCGGCGGCTCGGTTGACGATCTCTTCTTTCAACCCCAGCTTTCTTGCAATCAGAATGGCATTGGATGCCCCCGGCGTCCCGATCACCAGACGGTACGTCGGACTGTAGGTCACGGGATCGAAGTCCATACTGGCGTTTTCGGCGCGCGGCGTGACGACGGCATACTCTTTCAATTCGTTATAATGCGTCGTAATAACGGCTTTTGCGCCCGAACTGCGGATAAAGTCCGAAATACTGACGGCAAGACTTGCCCCTTCGGTCGGATCGGTTCCGGCACCCAGTTCGTCCAGCAAAACCAAAGTTTTCCCGTTCAGCGCATCGATAATCGTAACGATGTTGGCAATATGGGAAGAAAACGTCGACAGATTCTGCTCGATACTTTGTTCGTCGCCGATATCGGTGAAAATCTGTTCGAATGTCGACAACTCTGCGTCCGCCGCGGGAACATACATCCCGCACATCGCCATCACCGAAAACAATCCCACCAGCTTCAGCGAAACCGTCTTTCCCCCGGTGTTGGGTCCCGTAATGAACAATAAGTCAAACGTCCTGCCCAGTTCGACGTCGACCGCGACAACTTTTTCGGGCGCAATCAACGGATGGCGTCCTTTGGCGATGCGGATTTCTCCCCGCTCGTTGACCACGGGTTTGACCGCTTTCAGGTGGTGGGCGTATTGCGCTTTGGCAAAAATAACGTCAAGGCGACGGATTTTTTCGAAGCTGTCCGAAATCGGAGCGACCGCAACACTGACCCGAACGGTAAATTCGCGCAAAATCCGCTCGATTTCCCGTTCTTCGTCCAACAAATGGGTCTTCAGCGTGTTATTCAGCTCGACCACTGCCATCGGCTCGATGTAAACCGTTTGCCCCGATGCGCTCTGATCGTGAATCAGTCCCGGAATCGCGCTCCGATACTCCGCTTTGACCGGAATCACATATCGGTCGCCGCGGATCGTCACGATATTGTCCTGCAAAAACTTTGCGTAAGAAGGCGAGGTGATGTATTGATACAGTTTGGATTTGATCGCCTCTCCCGTCCGCTTGATTCTGCCGCGGATGGCACGCAGTTCGACCGAGGCGTTGTCGCTCATTTCGGTATCGGACAGAATCGCGCGGTCAATGTCGTCTTCCAGCGCTTTATCGGTATAAATCCCGCCCGAGATTTCTTTCAGCAAAACAATCGAAGGATCGGGTACCTTGGCAAGATTGACCTTCAGATTCCGTCCTACCCGCAACATGCGCCCGACTTTGAGCAGTTCTCCCATCGTCAGAACGGACATGACGTCTGCCTTTTCGAGAATCGCGCCGATGTGGTCGAACGCAAACGAAAGATTGACGCTGTATTGATACAAAACTTTGTCCGCTTCTTCCACTTCGTCCAACAATCGCCTGACTTCCTTGAGATCGGAAGTCGGCTGCAACGACGCAATCGCCTCCCTTGCGGGAAGCGACGACGCAAACGTTGCAAGCGTGTCGCAAATTTTGTTAAACTCCAGGGAGCGGAACGTCTTTTCGTTCATCAGCGAAGGGTAACGTTGAGTTTGAGTCCGAGTTCGACAAGGACCTTGTCGACCACAGCATTGACTTCGGCGTCTTTCAAGGTGTGATCCGCGCTTTGAAGCGTCAACTTGACGGCAACGCTCTTATATCCTTTTTCGATCTGATCGCCGCAATAAACGTCAAAAATGGACGATTCCGTCAGCAGCTCGCCGCCGGCGGCGCGGATAACGGAAAGAATTCGGTCTGCGGCAACATCGGTCTTTGCAATCAAAGCAAGGTCACGGTCAACCGACTGATAGCGGGATATGACGCGGAAAGAATCGAAATCGCAAGCCCGTTCGATCAGCAAATCGAGATTCAGTTCGGCAACATAGACTTTTTTGTCCATTCCGTAACGGTCGGCGACGTCGCTGTCCACTTCGCCGAGATAGCCCAAGACGACGCCGTAATTGCGCTCGTAAATTTCTGCCGATCTGCCGGGATGGAGAAAATCCACTTTGACCGGGCGGAATCCCGCGTCGATCCGCAGAACGTCCAGCAACTCTTCCGCCACTCCTTTGAACGCATAAAAGTCGGTTGCGTATGCGCCGAGGCACAGTTTGTAGGGTTCGTCGGGAAGTTCGGTCAGCGGCAAGGCTTTGGGCGCATAGGTTTTGGCAACCTCGAACAACGCCGCACTCTTGTTGCTACGTAGCATGTTGACCGAAAGCGTCTTCAGCATACTGTGGATCAGTGTCGTCCGCATGACGCTGAAATCTTCGCCCAGCGGATTGTCAAGGCGCACCGCCGTCCGTAACGGATGCTCCGCGGCAAGTCCCAAAAGATCGAATGCTTTGGGCGAAATAAACGAATACGTCACGGTCTCGCAAAAGCCTTTGCCGACCAAGAGATTTTTGACCTTGTCGGTTACGCGTTGGGTTTTGCTGCGCTCTCCGACCACCATTTTGCCGTAGCGCATCAAAGTGGACTCGATACGGTCGTATCCGTAAATTCGGATGACCTCTTCCGCGATATCGTTGACGCCGACAATATCTTCGCGATTGCCGGGGACGATCGACTCGAAGGCTCCGTCTTTCAGCGTTGTCGCGATCTGCAAGGCGTTGAGAATTTTGAGGATTTCCCCTTCCGGCACACGCACGCCGAGAATGCGTTCGAGATCGTCTGCCGTAAATCCGATGATGTTGGGCTTAGGCGGATTGGGGAAGCTGTCCAGCTCGCCTCCGACGATTTTGCCCCAGCCGTTTTGCGCAATCAAAGTGAGGGCGCGGTCGATCCCCGTGCGTTGAGACTGATAATCGATCCCCTTCTCGTACCGCGCCGAAGAATCGGAGCGGAGATTGAGCGCGCGCGAAGTGCGACGGATATTGTTGCGCTGGAAGCGCGCCGACTCGAATACAATGGTATCGGTCGTATCGAAAATCGAATAATTCTGTCCGCCCATTACCCCTGCGACAGCCATCGGTTCTTCGGCATTGCAAATCGCAAGCTGGTTGGGCTGAAGCAGATATTGCTTCCCGTCCAGGGCGACGATGGGTTCGTTTTCGGCGGCGCGGCGCACAACGATCTTGCCGCCTTTGATCGTACTGAGATCGAAGGCGTGCATGGGCTGACCGATTTCGGTCAGAACATAATTGGTAACGTCCACGATATTGTTGATGGGTCTTAAACCGACGGCGCGCAGACGGTTTTTCATCCAAGCGGGACTCTCGGTGATAACCACGTCTTTGACCATTGCCGCAAGATAACGCGGGCAGAGATCGGGCGCGAGATTTTCGAGTTTAAGAGAATCCGCAATATTGCCGCCCGACGTCTGATACCCGACGTCAACGCCTTTGAACGGCTTTCCTGTGACGGCGGCGACTTCGCAGGCGATCCCGACAATACTGTTGGCGTCGGTACGGTTTGCCGTAATCGCGACGTCCAGCACAATGTCGTCGTTGCCCAGTTCGATATTGATATCCTTGCCGACCTCGGCGTCTTCACGCAGAATCAGAATGCCGTATACCGAAGCGCCGCGATAATCGGCTTCGGTCAGCCCCAGCTCTTCGCCGCTGCAAAGCATCCCGTACGAAGTTACGCCGCGCAACGCGCCCGTGCGGATGGTCTTTCCGCTCGGCAGAACGGCTCCGTCCAATGCGACGGGAACTTTGTCGCCCACCTTGACGTTGGTCGCGCCGGTGACAATGGCAACGGGTTGATCTTTGCCGACGTCGATGGAACAGATCTGCAATTTGTCGGCGTCGGGATGCTTCTCGAGCGAAAGGATCTGACCTACGACAACGCCTTGAATTTTAGAAGAAAGATCGATAATTTCTTCGATTTCGAACCCGCACGCAACCAGTTTGTCGGCAAGTTCGGTCACTGTGAGATCGAAGTCTACATATTCTTTCAGCCATTTTACGGGAACTAACATCGTCTTTTCTCCTTATCTGAATTGTCTGAGATAGCGCACGTCGTTGTCAAACAACAGACGCATGTCGGGAATCCCGTACTTGACCATCGTCGCACGTTCTACCCCCATACCGAAGGCAAACCCCGAATATTTTTTGCTGTCGATTCCGCTCATTTCGAGTACGGCGGGATTGACGATGCCCGCGCCGAGCAACTCGAGCCAGCCCGTCCCCTTGCAAAGACGACACCCTTCGCCGTGGCACATGGGGCAACTGAGATCGACTTCGACGCTCGGTTCGGTAAAGGGAAAATGGGAAGGACGAAGGCGTGTTTTGGTGTCGGAAGAGAAAAACCGTTTTGCAAATTCGTCCAGCGTTCCTTTGAGATCGGCAAGCGTGATATGCTCGTCGATGACAAGCCCTTCGATCTGCTGAAACATCGGGCTGTGCGTGGCGTCGTCGTCGGGACGGTAAACTTTGCCGGGGCTGATGACGCGAATCGGAGGCTTAAGCGTTTCCATCGTGTGAACCTGTGCCGCGGAAGTCTGGGTGCGGAGCAGAATTTTGTCGGTAATATAAAACGTATCGATGACGTCTCGTGCCGGATGGTCTTCGGGAATGTTGAGCGCCTCGAAGTTGTAATAAGCATATTCGACTTCGGGTCCGTCGACCACGCTGTAGCCCATCCCGAGGAAAATATCGACGATCTCGTTTTTGACCAAAGTCAGGGGATGCAAAGCGCCCTGCTTTCCGTCGTAACGCGACAGCGTGACGTCTAACGTTTCGCGCTCCACGCGCGCCGCCTTCTCTGCAAGCCGCAAAGAAGTTTCGGCATCGGCAAACGCGCCTTCCAACATAACGCGCACTTCGTTGAGCAACTTGCCTGCGGCGGGCTTTTCGGCGGGCGGAACGTCTTTTAAGGATTTGAGTAATGCGGTAAATTCTCCGTTTTTGCCGAGAAATCTGACTTTGACGTCATTGAGCTGTCTGGAGTCGATGGCGGCGGAAACCGCCTCCAGACAACGGGCTTTGACGGAATCGATCCTTTGATTCAGCATAAAAAACTCCGTGATAAATAAGAATGGTTTGGCTTATTATATCACTTCGGAACAAGATATGCAACCGATCCGTCTATGTTAAAACATATATAGAAGTATAAACTTAAGGCAAGAGATCGAAAATATTGTCCTCGCTGATACCGGTGATGTAGCTGTCGGGAACTTTGCCGACGATGACGTCCTCCGAAATCAGAAGATCGGTCGTAAGGCGCACGGTTTCGGTTTTGAACGGAATCATAATTTCCGATGTCGTTTCGATGCGCATCACAATGCGATGAAGGGTCTGATTGATCCCTTCGCTGAAAAAATAAGAATGAAGTCCGATCTGAACGGTTCCGACGGGCAAAACCGTCATCGTGATTTCGGGACCGAATTCGGACAAAAACGCACTGCCCGAAAAAGCACCGAGGGGAACTCTGATTTCCCAATTTTCAACGGCATCCAGGGTGTCCTGAATTTCCTTTTGGGCAAACAGCATCATGGCGTTGATATTGGCGTGATTGGAGGTAATCAGCACGATATCCCCCGCTTCGTTTTTGTGGTACTCGTAAAATTCGCCGTAAAATCCTTCAAACGAACGAATATTGACCCCTGCGCGATTGATCGCCTGCAACGTTACGGCGCGCGTCTGTTCGGTTGAAATCGCACGGATGGTCGGAAATACGACCGCGGCATAAAACGCGATTGCGCCCGCAACGATTGCAAGCAAAAGGAACAACGCTATTCGTTTTCTGCGGTTTTCCCGTTTGAAAATACGCACGACTCCGGCAAACATACCATAATATATGCCGACCCCGTACAAAACGTGAGAAACTTTGCAATCGAACCGTCGGTTGTTCTATACGGAATAAGAAAAATAGCGGCGCTTCATTTCGGCAGCGTCTTCCGCTTGGGTTCCGTCCGACTCGCTGATGATGACGGGCTCCAATCCGAACAAGTGCAACGACTCGTTGAAATCGTCAAACTCAGGGCCGTAAACGGTGTCGGAAAAGGTCAGATGACGGATCTCTCCCTTCGCTCCGTATTCGATTTTGCTGAAATGCACATGCATATTGAAAACCTTGTGTTTTGGAAGAAAATCCAGCATTTTTTGGATTATAGTATTATAATTTACGGCACTTTTTAGAATACCCTGCTCTCTTGCGTTGATGTGTCCGAAGTCCATACACGGATAAAACATGGCGTCAATCGCACACAGCTCGACTATTTCGTCCACGGTTCCGATCTGCCCTGTCTTGCCCATCGTTTCAAGACATATCTTGTATCGATCCAGTCCGTTCAAGCGGAGAGACTCCGCAAGCAATCCGACATTTTGCTTAGTCAAGGCAAAGGCTTCTTCCCTCGACATCTTCCCTTGGCTTGCAGGATGAACGACGACACGGTCGCCGCCAAAGGCGTCAAGACGCTTGATGGTCGAAATAACGTACTGAATGCTTTTTTCGATTTTTTCGGGATCGGGATTGGCAAAGTTAATAAAGTACGGAGCATGCGCCGTCAGCTCGATGCCGCACCGCGCAAATTCTTTTCCGATTGCCCCTGCCGTATCGATCGACAGATTGACACCTTTCCCGAAGGAATATTCAAACACGTCCAAACCTCTGTTGCGACACCACTCCGCCGCTTGCACCGTTGCGGTATATCCTTCGTCGTAAAAACTTTTTGAATTTCCTGCTACTCCGAATTTGATCACGATTCCTTTCCTCCGCGGATCAAGGCAATATCCTGTCCGATCTGCTCTTTTAGTGCTTCCTTTGACTCGAATTTTCGGATATCCCGGATTTTTTGCACGAATGTCAGGCAAATTTCCTGTCCGTACAAGTCGCCCTCGAAATCAAGGAGTAAGGTTTCGACCGCAAGTTGCTCTACTCCGAATGTCGGTTGCGCTCCGATATTGGTCAGTCCGCGATAGCGCGCGTCCCCGACCGCGACCTTCGTTTCGTAAACTCCTGAAGCGGGCAGCAATTTGTTTGCTTCGACGCCGATGTTTGCCGTCGGAACACCGTATCCCTTTCCGACGCCGCGCCCGTGAATGACATGCCCCCAAACACGGTACGGAGCGCCCAGAAGTTGATTGGCGCGCGGAAGATCCCCCGCAGCAATCAGGCGACGAATATCACGACTGGATATTTTAATACCGTTTTCGGCGATTAAATCGACAATCTCAACCGAATATCCGTTCTTTTTTCCCCATCTGCACAGATCTTCGACACTTTGCTCCGCCCCTTTTCCGTAGCGAAAATCTGCCCCCGCAACAAAGCCCGAAACTTTACGGTCGGATACGATCGAGGCGAGAAAGTCCTCCCCGCTTTGCCCGAAAAACGACGCGTCGCTTTGCCCCACCAGCACTTCGTCGATCCCGATTTCCTTGAGCAGGCGCACCCGCTCTTTTAAGGTATAAATATTTTTCGCCCCCGGGTGTATTGCATACAAAAATCCGTCGTCAAACGTAAAAACGGTGGGAATTGCCCCGTTTTCTGCGGCAATCCGCTGACACGTTTCGATCAGTTTGCGATGTCCACGATGCAAACAATCGAAATATCCGAGTGCGACGATTGTTTTTTTCTGCGTCATATTAACCTCGTCCGTACCGTCAGACGCCCCCCTGAAACTTCGGCGATCCCGAACACAGCCCCGTCCATCTTTAAAAGGTATAAACCGTCCGAAAACTTGCTTGCAATCGCGACACCGTTGCGGACAAACACTTCTTCTTTCGGCGAAACCGTCAGCACGGGAAAGTCGGTCAATGCCGCTTCTATCGGTATGATTTGTGCCGCAAGATCTTCGCTCCGCCTGAGATCATCCAAACGGCAAGCGTTTTCGATGCGAAAACAACCGCTTTGCGTCCGATATATTGCGTCCATAATCCCAAGACTGCCCACGGCATTGCCGAGATCACGGGCGATGCTTCGGATATAAGTACCGCCTCCGCAGGTCACTTCAAAGCGGAAAGTGCGTGCGTCAAGGCGCTCCAACAAGCGGATTTGCTCGATGCGAACCCGTTTCGGTTTGAGATCGGGCTCTTCACCCTGCCGCGCCAGCTTATAGGCGCGAACCCCGCCCACGACTTTTGCCGAATAAGCGGGCGGCAACTGGTCGACCTCACCGCAAAGACCCGGGATTGCGGCAAGAAGCTCTGCTTCGGTCGGTATTTTTTCACAGACTGCGGTCGTTACGCCCGTTGCATCCAGCGTATCCGTCGTCCTGCCGAAGGAAAAAATCGTCCGATATACTTTGGTTTTGTCCAAAAAATAGTCAAACAGCCTGGTTGCCCTGCCCAGTGCAATCGGCAATACACCTTCGCCCTCGGGATCGAGCGTTCCGAGATGACCGACTTTGGTCACGATTCCGCGACTGCGCAAAATCCCTTTGACGACACCGACTACCGCACTCGACGTCATCCCTTTTTCTTTGTTGATATTAAAAAACCCGTTCATCGGTTAAGAAACTCGATTGCCGCGGCAATCAGCCGATCGTGCACTTCTTCATACGTCCCGTACAACCGACATCCGCTTGCGGCGACATGTCCCCCGCCGCCGAACAATCCGGCAAACGCCGCGCTGTTGACTCCGTTTTTGGAGCGAATCCCGATCTTGAACGTCCCGGGTGTCGCTTCGACAACGGACAACGCAAGACATACCGGTATTACGTCGATGACACGATTGATGATGCCTTCGGTGTCTTTTTGCGCCGTTCCGGTTAAACGAAACAGTTCTTCCGAAAAATAAATCAATCCGATGCGGTCGTCGGCATAAAATTCGGTGCGTTCCAAGACTTTGGCGGACAGCATAAAAACTTTTTTGGCAGTATCTTTGGTCAGCCGACGAATGATATCGTATCGGTCAATCCCCGTTTCGCAAAGCGACGCCGCAACGCGATAGGTTTCGGGCGTCGCGGAGGAAAACGTCAACGCCCCCGAGTCCGTAACCAGTCCCGCAAACAAAAGCGTCGCCACCGCGGTATCGATCGCTTCGGGTGCGGTTTCCCGAAAGATTTTGAATAAAATCTGCGTGGTAGATGCTGCCTTCGGCTCCAGAATCGTATCCTCCGGCAAGGTAAACAGTTCGCCGCTCTGGTGGTGATCGATACAAAAATGCTGATCGCAACGCATAAAACGTTTATAGCAGCCGCTGCCGAGGCGGGAAGCGGATCCGCAATCGACGGCAATCCCGAGATCGTATTGCTTCCGTTCGGACGCGTTGATTACTTCGAGATAAGGAAAAAAGGAAAGTCCGTCGCTGTAACAATGACCTTCCTCCATAAACACGTCCACCTGTTTGCCGAGATTTTTCAAAAACCCGTACATTGCAAGCGCCGATCCGACGCAATCGCCGTCGGGATTGATGTGCATAAAAACCGCGACGGTTTCGATTGCGTGAATTTTTTTGGCAAAGCGCTCGTACATGCTTAGTTTTCCTCGTTGTTGCGAATGTTTTTGATGATGTTTTCGATTTTGAATGCGTAATCGGTGCTGCCGTCCTTGACAAAAATCAATTCGGGTACGGTGCGAATCCGAAGGTTCTTGAACAGTTCGCTTCGGATAAATCCCGCCGAGGACTGAAGTCCCTGCACCGCTTCGTCCGCGTTTCCGCCACCGGGCAGTTCGACATAAACTTTACAGTACTTAAGATCGCGCGTCGTTTCGACATGCATAATGCTGATCATCTTATCCCGTACTCTGGGATCGTTGACTTTTGTCGAAACGATATTGGAGATTTCTCTGCGCAATTCGGAGTCAACGCGTTCGATTTTCATCATTCATTCTCCTGCACAACGTTGAAGGACTCGATGATATCGCCTTCCTTCAAATCGTTGAAGTTCTCGAGCCCGATCCCGCACTCAAATCCCTGTACGACTTCTTTGACGTCGTCTTTCATCCGTTTTAAGGAAGAGATCGCGGTATCCGCCACGACGATATTGTTGCGGATCAAACGAACCTTTGCATTGCGGACGATTTTGCCGTCTTTGACCATCGCGCCGGCAATGTTTCCGACCCCGCTGATCTTATAGACGACGCGGACTTCGGCTTTGCCGAGGTATTGCTCGCGATATTTCGGTGCGGACAGACCTTTGATTGCTTTGTTGACGTCGTCGATTGCATCGTAAATGACGCGATACAGACGAATATCGATTTTGTTGCGTTCGGCAAGCGCTTTCGCGTTGGCGTCGGGACGGACATTGAACCCGATAATAATGGCATTGGTCGTATCGGCAAGCGTGACGTCGGACTCGTTGATCGCACCCG
This sequence comes from Candidatus Stercoripulliclostridium merdipullorum, assembly GCA_018713745.1. Taxonomy (GTDB): domain Bacteria; phylum Bacillota; class Clostridia; order Christensenellales; family DTU072; genus Stercoripulliclostridium; species Stercoripulliclostridium merdipullorum. The sequence continues at coordinate 33,748 of DVOH01000022.1, forward strand.
CAACCGCATGAACGATGGAAACCTTAACCTCTTCGGTACTCAGTTTGATCAAGGACTCTTTGATGGCTTCGACCGATCCCTGAACGTCGGCTTTGACGATCAGGTTGAGGTTTTTGAGGCTGCCTTCCGAAATATCCTTGAACAGATCGTCAAGCGATACCTTTGCGCTGCTGATCATGCCCGTACGCTCTTTGGCGCGACGTTCTTCCGCAACTTGTTTCATCAGTTTTTCGTCCGAAACAACCATCATCTGATCGCCGGCGTTGGGGACTTCCTGCAAGCCGAGGACGGAAACCGCCATAGAAGGTCCGGCTTTTGCCACTGCCCTGCCTTTGTCGTCGATCATGGCGCGCACCTTGCCGATTACGGTACCGGCAACAACCCAGTCGCCGACTTTGAGCGTGCCGTTCTGCACCAGAATCGTTGCGACGGGACCTTTGCCTTTGTCAAGACGCGCTTCGACGATGGTTCCCTTGGCTTTGCGGGTAGGATTGGCTTTCAGTTCCATCATTTCGGCAGAAAGCAGAATGTTTTCGAGCAATTCTTCAATCCCCTGCCCGGTCTTTGCCGAAACTCTGACGACGGGGATGGTTCCGCCCCATTCTTCTGCAAGCAGTTCGTGCTCGGTCAGCTGGGTCAGAATCCGATCGGGATCGGCGCCGACGCGGTCAATCTTGTTGATCGCAACGATAATGCCGACACCCGCGGCTTTGGAGTGATTGATCGCTTCGATCGTCTGCGGCATAATACCGTCGTCTGCGGCGACAACGATTACGACGATGTCGGTAACGTTGGCACCACGGGCGCGCATTGCCGTAAACGCTTCGTGTCCCGGTGTATCGAGGAAGGTGATCGGCGAACCGTTGACCTGAATGGAATATGCGCCGATGTGCTGTGTGATTCCTCCGGCTTCGCCCGCGGCAACGTTAGCCTTGCGGATATAGTCGAGAATCGACGTTTTGCCGTGGTCGACGTGTCCCATAATCGTAACGATCGGAGGACGCGTGACGAGATCGAGAGGATTGTCGCCTCCGTCGTCTTCGTGAAGGGCAAGAAGCTTTTCTTCCGAAGTTTCGGTATGTTGCTTTTCGAGCGTAATTCCGAATTCGGAGGCAATCAGATCGGCGGTATCGAAATCGATATTGTCGTTGATACTCTTCATAATACCGAGAATAAAGAGTTTTTTCATGATTTCGGTGCCGGTTTTGCCGATTTTTTCGCTAAGCGCTTTGATCGTGATCGTTTCGGGAATCACGGCGTGATCGATTACGGCATTGACGGGCTGAATGAATCCGTCTTTCTTTTTGTCGCTGACTTTGCGGGTGCGGACTTTTTTGATTTCGCCGCTGATCTCGTCATACTCGATCACGGCAGATACACTTTCGTACCCCTTCTTAACCAACGACTTCTTGTTAAGGTTATGGGACTTGTCGCCTTCGCGCTGTTTGTCAACCCGCTTTTTGCCCGAATCTTTTCCGCCGACCGTAGGCATTGCGCTCGGAATGAAAATCCGCGTCGTTCCCGCACTGCCCGCGTTGCTTTGCGGACGCGGTCCGCTCGGACGGGATGCGCCGCCCGCTCCCGATTGCGACTGCCCTGCAGGACGGCGTTGCGGACGTTGCTCCTCAACGGGCGGAATATACTTGCGAATTACGGGCTTTTCGATCGTGGTTTTTTTGGGCTTTTCGAAGTACGTGTTGATCAAATTCTCTTTGAGTGCCGCACGCGCCTTTTCTTGCGCGTCCGATTTGACGGCTTCCTTTTCTTCTTTCTGGGCGGCAGGAGCTTCGACAGTATCTGCTTTGGCGTCTTGCTCTGGGATTTCGACGACGGGCTCGATTGCCTCAATCTTTTCTTTCACCGATTCGACGACCGGTTCGGGAGTCGATTCGATAATCGGCGTCGATGCCGCTTTGCGGATCTCTTCTTCTTTTTCGCGTTCGATCCGCTCGATTTCCCGCTGACGCTCTTCCTGCTCCCGCATGGTGCGCAAAAGCGCCTCGCGCTTTGCCTGCAATGCCGTGAGTGCGTCTTCTATTTTCTTTTTATATCCGCCGATTTCCGCGAGCAATCTGCTTTGCTCGCGGCCTTCGTTCCCAATCATTTTGATATGTTCGAGTTCTCTGTTTTTTGTCGGTTCGGCCATATTTATACTCCTCCGCTGATTGATTGGTTTTCCTTCAGTATCGAAGCGATCGCTTCGGCAAGATGCTCTTCTTTGACGGCAACCGCTTTGACGTTTTCCCCGAACAGTTCGGCAAGGTCGTCCGCCGTCAGAATCGTGCTTCCTGTTTCACTTGCGTGTTTTGCGATCTTTTTCTGCGAATTTGCGCTGAGCGTCGGATCCGTCAGAATCAGATACCTGCGTCGGATCTTTACGATCTGATCGACGCCATATACGATTTTACCGGCTTTTTTGGCAAAGCCGATGTAAGTTTTAAGTTTGTTGCGACGCTCTTTGGATTGATTCATATACCTCCTCCGATACCACCGTGTGCAATACTTTGTTCAGGACGCGCTTTCTGCAACATGTTTCGATGCAGCTTTCCCGACGACAGACGTACAGCCCGCGGCCGGGAGCTTTTCCCGTCGCGTCCGGGAAAATCGAACCGTCCTTTTGCGTGACAATGCGGATCAGCTCTTGTTTGGGATGCATTTCGCGACACACGCAACACATCCTGAGCGGCATCTTTCCGGTGGACTTCAAACTTATTCCTCCGTGCTTTCTCCGTCATCCTCCGCCATAACCGCGCTGTAAGGTTTGACGTCGATCTTATAGCCGGTCAGACGGGCGGCAAGGCGGGCGTTTTGACCGCTTTTCCCGATTGCAAGCGAAAGTTTTTCGTCCGGAACAACGACCTTGGCGTGCTTTTCGGTTTCGTTGAGTTGTACCATCAGGACGCGCGCGGGACTGAGCGCACGGGCAATATATTCGCCGGGATCGCTGCTGTAAGGAATTACGTCGACCTTTTCGCCGTTGAGTTCTGCCACGATCGCGTTGACGCGCACACCCTTGGCTCCGATACACGATCCGATGGCGTCAAGATTGGGATCTTCGCTGTAAACCGCCATCTTGGTACGGTAACCCGCTTCGCGGACAATGTTTTTGACTTTGACCAGATTGCTACGCAATTCGGGAACTTCGATTTCGAACAGCTTCTTTACAAACCCCGCACAGCTTCTGCTGACAACGACCTGGCTACCCTTGCTGGTATCGCGTACCCGCTTGACGTAAACTTTGATCTTATCGTTTACGTTCAGCTTTTCGCCGAAAATCTGATCGGATTGCGCCATAACGCCTTCCATCTGCGTGCCAACGATTTCGACATAAACGACACCGCCGTCGATGCGTCTGACAATCGCTTGCATCAGTTCGCCTTCTTTTTCGTTCATCTCGGACTTCGCCTGTTCGCGCTTGGCTTCGTTGATGCGCTGCATAATCACTTGCTTTGCCGTTTGCGCCGCAATGCGCGAAAGATCGTTGACGACGACGTCTTCGCCGATATACTCACCGATCTCGGCATCCTCTTTGATTTCGCGCGCTTCTTCCAGCGAGAGTTCGTAATCCGCCGACGGCTCGCCCTCCACAACGACATAATATGCATAAAACTTGATCGTCGCGTTTTCGGGATTCAGCTTGACCGCTACGGCGCGGTTTTCACCCGTTTCTTTTTTGAAAGCGGCGGCAAGACCTGCTTCCAAGGATTCGAGCAGCATCGCTTTGTCGAGTTTGTACTCTCTTTCGACCATATCGAGTGCGGCAAAGAACTCTTTGTTTTGCATTTTGGTGTTTCCTCCGAAATAAAGTTAAAATTTGATATGCGGTAACATTTTTTTGATATTGCTGCGGGCAACCGTAGTCGGCTTCCCTTTGACGACAATGCGGACGCTCTCGGCATCGTAACCCTTCAATACCCCCGTCAGGGTCTGCTTCTTCTGCACGGGCTGCAACAAAAACGCGTCCACTTCGGTATCGAGATTGCGCTCGATGTCGCGATCGGTCACGATGGGTCGGTCTAGTCCCGGCGAAGAAACGTTGAGCGTATAAGCCCTGCCTTCCGTAATATCCAGCCGTTCGAGCGGTTCGTCCAACGCGTCGTTGACGCGTTCGCAGTCGGCAAGCGTTATGCCGCCTTTTTTGTGAATGAAAAAGGTCAGGTGATCGTCCGATCCGACCTTGGCGAACGTGATTTCGACGACCTCGTAACCGAGTTCTTCAACGATGGGGCGCAAAAGCGACTCTGCTTTTTCAAGAACGGTCTGATAATACATGACGTCTCCTAACAGTAATTGAGAGCGACCGTCAAGTCGCTCTCAAACATGAATCATATTCAAGCATACCTATCATACCATACCGATTGTCGTTTGGCAAGCATTTATTCAAAAAACTTCGGACTATTGTTCATCGCTCCCGAAACTCGCTCGGAGTTTTTGCAAAACGCGCTCAAAATGCGGCGGCAACGGCGCCTCAAACGTCATCCGTTCGCCCGAAACCGGATGCGTAAACGAAAGTCTTTGCGCATGCAACAACTGCCCGTTCAGCCCGAATGCGTTGCTCCCGCCGTACAACGGATCCCCGACGACGGGATGACGGAGATATGCCGCATGGACGCGGATCTGATGCGTTCTGCCCGTTGCCAGTTCAAAAGCCGTCAGCGTATAACGACCGAACCGTTCTTTTACCTCAAAATAAGTTTTGGCATAACGCCCGCCTTGTACGACCGCCATTTTTTTTCGATCGGTTTTGTGCCGTCCGATGGGCTGTTCGACAACGCCGCGATCTTCTTTCAGGTTGCCGTCCAGCAAGGCAAGATAATAACGTTTGCAACTTTTTTCGGCAATCTGCAATGCAAGAGAGCGGTGCGCAACGTCGTTTTTGGCAATTACGATCAGCCCCGAGGTATCTTTATCCAGTCGATGTACGATTCCGGGACGAACGGTCCCGTTGATGGTAGAGAGATCGCGGATATGAAATACCGCGGCATTGACAAGCGTACCGTCGGGCGAACCGACGGCGGGATGCGTCACCATTCCCTGCGGTTTATCGATTACGGCAAGATCGGCATCCTGATAGACGATGGAAAGCGGAATATCCTGCGGTTCTGCCGACAGTACGGTTTCGGGCGGAACTTCGACTTCCACCCTGTCCCCTTCTTTCAGCAAATATCCCGATTTGGAAGCCGGGCGCGTGTTGACAAAAACGTTGCCTCCGTCAACGAGCGATTTGACCCGACTGCGGGAAAGATCGGTTTCTTCGGCAAGAAAAACATCGATACGCCGCCCCTCGGCTTGCGCGTCGCAGATGTAACAATAGCGTTCGCTCATACGGAACGGTCGCCTCCGCCCGACTGCCCGTCGGAATCCGACTTTTTGGGAGAAGCGGGTCGATAACAAAACAGAACGAAAATAATCAGAAGAATACATCCGATCGTCAGACAACTGTCTGCAACGTTGAATACCGCAAAATCGATCAGTTCAAAGTAAATAAAATCGCGCACATAGTGCAGCGCAAACCGATCGACCAGATTGCCGATCCCGCCCGCAATAATCAAAATCAGCGCGGCATCGAGCAATTTGCGGCGATACGGCACCGCAAAAAACAAAAAGGCCGTCACCGCGACGACGGTGATCAGCGACACGATCGAAAGCGCAAGCGTCGCGTCTTTGAAAATACCGAAGGAAGCCCCCGTATTTTCCACCGCGGTGAAGCGCAGAACGCCGGGGATCAGAATAATATCGTTTGCGCCGTCGGCAATAGGCTGATAAATCAACTCTTTGGTCAAAAGATCGACACCGACCAACAATCCGACAATCAGAAGCTGAACGGCAAAGATCAGAAAAATCTTTTGAATTGAAAGCTTTTGTTTTTCCATATTATCGATTATAGCAGATAGATCGGATTACGGCAACCGAATTTATGCCCGGGACTCGTCGATCCGATTGACGATCCTCACACCTTTCGGCGTGATGAGATAAAGCATTCGATCTATCCGTTCGACCTTACCTTGCAACGCATAAGCCGCTCCCGACATAAAATCGAGCATCCTTTGAGCGGTCTGCACGTCCACCGCACCGAGATGAAACAACACGCCGTTTTTGGAACGAAGCTGATCGATCAGCCCTTCGACGTCTTCAAACGTCTTGGGGTGAATGACGGTAACTTGTTGTTCGGCATCCGCGGTTTTCAGCTTTTTTTCGGTCATAAAGCGATCGTAAGGCGTTTCGGAACCGCTTTTTGACTTGGTCGATTGTGACGGAATTTCTCCTGTTTTTAAGGTTTTCAGAAACGACATATTATAAATTAAGCGATATTTTATAATACTTGAGCGGGGTCGAACAGCAATCTTCCCGGTCGGACCATATTGGAACCGCACTCCAGCGCCAACTCGAGATCGTGACTCATGCCCATCGAAAGAATCTTGCAACGCGCGTCTCGTGCGGCAATTTCTTCGTAAGCGCGGCGCACCTTCTCAAACAGTTTTTTCAGTTCCGCCCGTTCGATTCCGAAGGGAGCCACCGCCATCAGTCCTGCGGTTTGCAATGCGGGAAGCGTTTGGAGTTGTTGCCAGAACTCCCCTGCCGCTTCGGCGACGATTCCGCCTTTTGCCTCCTCTTCGCCGCTGTTGATTTCGATCAGTACGTTTTGGCGGACGCCGCGCATTGCGGCGATCCGATTGATTTCTTCCGCCAGTGACATACGATCGACGCTTTGGATCAGACGGACTTTGCCCACCAGATACTTAACTTTGTTGGTTTGCAGTCTGCCGATCATATCCCAAGTCAATGCGGGATCGTATTTCGATTGCCATTCCTGCACGCGATTTTCGCCGAATGCGGCAATTCTGCCGTCTTCGGCGAGCATCCTTAAACATTCGATCGATCGGAATTTGCTTGCCGCTACAATTTGTATTGCCGCGGGATTTTGACCGGTACGCTTGCATACCGCCTCGATTTGCTCCGTAATACGATTGAGATTATCTTTGATATGTGTCGCTTCCATACATTCATTTTACCACATTTCCGATCGGAAGCAACTTATTTTTTGATAACTTATACCGTTCCGTTTGCGTCTTCTCCCTTCGCGATACGGTTGACGCTGATTTCGTATGCCGTGCGCGTTTCGGTTGTCCCGTCCGCAAGCACTTTTTGATACTCCCTCGACTGAATCCTTCCGCTGATTACGACTTTGGTTCCGACAGGAAGTCCCGCCGCAAATCTTGCGTTCCGCCCCCAGGCAATGCACGGTATATAATCCGACTTGTTGTATGCACGGTTGACCGCAACCAGAATATCCGCTATCTCTCGTTTGAACGGCGTTGTGCGGTATACGGGATCTTTGCAGATGTATCCGATCAATTCGATCTGATTGCTGTTGCGCCCCTCTTCCGCTTCGACGATTTCTCTGACAAATACCGTCAGCATCAGCTTGGAACGCCCTTCTACCAGCTTATTATAGCTTCTGAATTGTCCGCTGACGGCGATTTCCGTCCCCGCCTCGAGGTCGTAGTCGCTCATCAGCCGATCGGATACCGTGATCGGAATAATGTCTGCTTGCTCGCTCAGCCGATTGACCCGCAACGCGCTTTCGTAAAAGTTTTCGCCAAACACCTGGTGGGAGAAAATCGGTTCTCCCACAACGGTTCCGGATAAATATACGCTGTTGCTGTTCTGTTGTGATTCGTTCATGGTACTCTCCTTTTCAAATCGGTATTTCTTACGATTTGTTTGCTTTCTGTATTCCGTTGGCATCGATGGTAAAATCGCTGCTCATTACGACTTCGTCCATCCCGACGGCTTTCAACCCTTTGTTTTGCAATCCGACCAAAATAAGCGGTAATGCTTCCAAAATGTGATCGGAATTGTTGTGGCAAAGGATAATCGATCCGCTCTTTACGTTTGCCAACACGCGATCGGCGATTTCGCCTCCCGAAATCCCTTTCCAATCCAGCGTATCGATGCTCCACTGAACCGTTTGCATTTTCATGGCGTCCGCCGTTTCGATCAGCGAATTATTGTATTCGCCGAAAGGAGCGCGGAAGTATTGAGGCGCATTCCCGGTCAAAGCGGCGATTTTTTCGTTGGTCAGGCGCAATTCTTCTTCCATCTTTGCTCGATCGAGCTTTGCCATATGCAGATGGTTGGTGCTGTGATTGCCGATCACATGTCCGCGTTCGGCGATTTCCTTGACCATTTCGGGATAATGATCAACCCAGAACCCGACCAGGAAAAACGTTCCGCGCGCGCCGTACTGCTCAAGAATGTCCATAATCTGAGCGGTCTTGTCCGCTCCCCACGCCGCGTCGAAACTCAAAGCAACAACGTTTTGGTCTGTTTCGACGCCGTAAACCGGCACTTTGCGGCGCTCCGCCGCACTCGGTACCGCCCCCGGCACCCAGACCAGAATGCTCAGTACCGCAATCAGGCAAACCAGCGCACATACGACGGCAACACGTTTTTTCCGAAAAATCGCTATCATGTTTTCACCTCTATCTTACTAAAACTTCGGGAGCGGATTTTGACGAATGTTGTCTGAAATCGGTCGATTTTAGACAACAAAAAGCGCATACCCATTAAAAGATATGCGCCGTATGCGTCGCTTAGAAGATCAAGTTTCAGTTCAGGCGAAAACAGTCCGCATAAAACGACCAGACCGGATGCCCCGCAATATCGGATTCGGTCGCGTAACTGACAATGGTCAATTTTGCTTCGCCCGTTCCGATCATAACGATGGGATTTTCTTCCGCTTCCGGAAGCAACTCGAAGCTGATCTGAACATCCGTCCCCGCGTCGCGATCGAAACGGAAGGCTTCCGTTCCGATCGACTGCAATCCGACCAAATTCCAGAAGCGCACCGCTCCGACGCCGTAAAACGCGCGATCTCCGATCGAGCGCACGATCGACGCGCCTTCGAGCGTTGCAAGCACATCGCAATGTTCAAACGCCGAAGTCTCGACCGAAAGCACGTTGTTGAAGGAAAAACTTGTAATTTTCGCCCCGAAAAACGCATATTCGCCGATAGTCAGGCAACGTGCGTCGGGCGATACTCTCGTTATATCGCTCCCGACGGCAAACGCGATCAACCGCGTATAATCTTTAGAATATAGAATGTTTTTCTTGGAGCTTGCTCCGATCGACGTCGTATACTTTCGATTATATTCGGACACATAGAATGACTCCAGCGAAGTCATACCCAGCAGAGCCCCCGTTCCGATCGATCGGACGGAACTGAGATCGAGATGCTTGACGCCTGTAAGTCCGCAAAGCGCAAAGTCGCTTAAGACCGAAATCTGTCCGAGGTCGATCGCGCTTACAAAGTCACAATCCTTAAACGCATACGGCGCGACCGTCGTAACGGCACGCCCCTCGACGGTGTCGGGGATCCGAACGACCGCTTGACTCCCGAGATAGCGATAAAGACAAAGATCTTCTCCGTCGAAGGTGGGTGCAAAAACGAAATCCCCCGCACGGATGATGCCTCCGTGCAGCAAAGCCCAACACTGTTTTGCCGCATCGCCGATCGAAACGACCAGCCGCCCTCCCGCGATCATTGCGTCCGGGATATTGCCGCGGCTCCGTAACGCCGCCAGTAAACGCTGTGAAACAAATGCAAGCGAAGCGTTTTGCGTACCGTCTATGACAAAAGCCTTGACCCCGACACCGATCTCTGCAAGCAGGATCGAATCGATTTCGGGCGCAAGATAGGTCAGATCCAAAATAGTGAGTTCGTCCGCGATTTCGACGCCACTACCCAAATACCGTAGCGCTATACCGAGCTGCGCAAACGGTTCGGCGTATAAACCGTATAATTCCTTCAGCGCGATCGGCTCTTCCGTTTCTTCAAAAAAGGCTTTTACGATTACATCGTGCGCCGGCATGCGAAACGTGGCAGAATTGCCGATCACCGTGCCGCTTTTGTCCTCAACCGAAACCGAAGCCAAGCGGAAACCGCTTTTCGGAAGGCATTGAAGGGATACGGTCTGCCCTTCGAAATATCCGCCGGCAAACGGCGCTTCCACCACTCCTCCCGCAGACGCCTCTGTCGCAACCCGATAGCGGGTATCGGTATCGGGAAAGGACGGAGTCTTTGCCGGTTCCAACGTGACGTCGCATGACGGCATAATAAAATAATACCCTCCCGCGTCGGACAAGATCTCATACCGCGCGCCGTCGTCCCTCCCCTTCACGACAATATCTTCGGGAGAAAGACGAAGATCATACGGAAGCAAAAGCTCGACGGCAACGCGCTCTCCGCTTGCCGCTTCCGTAACCGCGGCGTATACCCCGATTGTTTGATCGCAATACGATTCGATTGCAAAAACGCGTTCAAATCGGCAGGTCAAGGCAATCGAACCGACATACGGCATTTCAAATTGCCACTCAAACGGAACGCCGTTATAACACAAGGAACCTTGTTGCAAACGGTATCCCGCATCCGGAATGACCAGAACGCTTACGGTTTTGCCGCCGAGTGCCGATTGCGGCGCTTCGATTCTGCCGCCTTCGGTTTCTTCCACGATGATCGGCAAAGGGCGATCGCCGTAAGAAATTGCTTCAAAAACGGCGCTGATCCGCGCTTCGGCATCGGGCATGACAAAATATCCCGCTTCGATCGGACTGCCGTTGACCGAAAGACTGCCCTCTTTCAGGCGGTAGCCTTCGTCGGGCAATGCAAGGACGGTCACGATACTGCCGACTTTTGCGCCGCGATACCCCGCAACGCCGACTTCGTCGTAAGCAACCCGCAACGAGCCGCCTCGAATGGGCTCGATAATGACGGAATACACGTCGCGGGGCAACAATTCGACCGTTACTTCAACGCTTTCTTCGGGCATCAAAAACGTCATCCCGTCGATCGGACTGCCGTTGACTTTGAGGCGGGAAAAATAGTAACCTTCGTATGCCCGAACCGTGACCGTTACGCGTTCCCCTGCGGCAAATTCGGTGCCGTTTGCTTCGGCATATCCCCGATTGCGATCAACGGAAAGCGTCAGCGGATAGCGGTGCAAGGTACTGATCGATCGGAATACGCCGTAAACGACGACGTCGCAAGCGGGCATCACAAAATAATCTTCCCGCACGACCAGATCGTTGACTCTGTATTCGACCAGCCGCATCCCGTCGATGGGTTGGGCGCTGAGGCGAACGTATTCCCCTTCTTTTGCTTCGGAGAGATCGGCGTGTACCGTACCCCCTTGCAAAAGACCTTCGTTGTTGACCGAAATCGTATAGAGCGTATCGTCAAACGGAACAAACGTCGCATAGATCATCACGTTTGCCGCAGGCATCTCGAAGGAGGTTTCTGCAAGTTCGGCTCCGTTGACAAAAAGCTGTTGCAGCTTGTATCCCGGGTCGGGGACAATCTGCAAATAGATTGTTTCGCCCACCGTTGCGGTACTGCGGTCGCAAAGAACCCGCCCACCTTCGCTTTCGCCGATCGCAACGGAATAAACAATCGCTTCGAATTCTGCCGTAATCACAACGGGTTCCGCCGGCATGATAAACAGATAATCGTCCTGATACGGGCGTCCCGAAAATTCGCCGTAGGGAATTCCGTTGAGATAAATACTGTCCGGAATCAGGCGATAACCGCTGTCGGGCGTGATGCGGAAACTTACCTCTCTGCCATAGATTGCGGTGCCCCCCGACAAGACGGCAATCGAACCGCCCGCAAGACTTCCGACACTGACTGCATGCGGAATCAGTTTGACGCTGACCCAACCGGCATACAAGATCGTATCGCGTGTCGTTTCAAACAGATTGGGGTTGAAATCTCTTGTGCAATCGGCATCAAGGTGCCAACCGTCAAAGACATACTCTTCTCTGACGGGATCGTCGGGAAGCGTCAGCTTCGATCCGGCAGGAATCCGAACGGCGGCAACGGATGAGCCGCCTTTTGTGTCAAACGAAATTGTGACCAAATGCCCCGATTGATCGGGCGAAGCGGGCTTTGCGCAAGCGGAAAGCACGATCGCCGTCAACCAGACGACCGCCAATACGATCACGATATAAATTTTACCCCGTATCGTTTTCGGCATGGTTTTCCTGTGGATTATTTGCCGAGCCGGCAAAGATGCTTCAGGACCTTTGCCGTAGCGACGGCGTCATAGGTCGCGCGATGCGCGTTGCCGATCTCGATTTTAAAGTCCTTGCAAAGGGATTCGAGATTGTATTTGCTTCGCCTTAACCGCTCCCGCGCCATCTGAAGGGTGTCGGCAACGGGATTGTCAAACAAATAACGGTGTTCTTTGCCGTAATATGTAATGAATCCCATATCGAACGAGGCATTGTGCGCCACCATCAATGCACCGCGTGTAAACTTGTAAAAATCCCCGATGACCTCCCCGAGAACGGGCGCATGTTCGACGTCTTTGTCATAAATGTGGTTGACCCCCGACGCTTCTGCGGGAATGGGCATTTCGGGATTGATCAGGGTGGAAAACGTTTCGATCATCACGCCGTCGCGCAGTTTGACCGCACCGATTTCGATGATACGATCGGATGTCGACTTGATGCCCGTCGTTTCGAGATCGAAAACAACGACGTCACCGCGCAACAGTTCGGGAAGCGGACCGTCTTCCTGAAACATCAAGGTCTGCTCTTCGTCGCAATATGCCTCGGGCCGGACGGTAACGTAATCATCTTCGGCAGAAAGATACTTCACTTCGGTATCGATGGTTGCAAAATCGATCTGACACAAGGCAAGCCGGTATACCGTCAAACTGAGCTCGTGCGAATACTGATCCATCCGAACGGGTCCTTCGGCAACGATTTGGCATCCGTTTTGAATCTTTTGCTCGAACAGCGCAGACTTTTCCGCATCTCTCGGAAAATACTTTGCCGCAATCGACCCCGTTGTATCGTCGATTCGGAATAGATAAAAATCTTTTTGCTTGAGTTTTGACGTCTTTTTGGTCAGGTCTTTTACCGTTCCGCAAACGGTTTGCGTATCTTTTTCGCCCCCTAACGCCGTTTTGATATAAAGCGGTTTCCGCGCAACGGCTCCGACAACGTTTTCGCTGACCGTCACGTCGACTGTCTTGATCGATTCGATTTCTTTGGTCTTCTTCCGTCTGCGCACGGCTGTCGAAGATACGCTCGAACCTTCTCTCCTCCCCAGTTCCACTTCGACCGATTCCATTACGTTACAATCCAGCGCGTTTTCGATTTTTTCGCCGAAACCGTTTTGGACCATAAAACCGTAAACGTCCGAAGGAAGGTGCGGAATGGTAATTTTGACGGTGTTGTATTCAAACGTGATCAGAATTTCGGCATCCTTCAGTTTCGGGTACAAAAGCGGCGATTCCCGATACAAAAATTCATGCAGGCATTGCAGAATATAATCTTCTTCCGAAATCGTTTTGCGGTACCGTATCGCCGAGTCCATCCCTTGGGGCAGTAATGCCGCGACAATTCCCGCGACCTTTTGCTTCAAAGCATCGGTCAAAAGGCTGTCGTAATCCTTAGCGGCAATCAAAAATTCCAATCGGATTTTGTCCTCCCCGACGAGTTCTGCGCCCGCCAGTTTGAAAATCCGCTCCTCTTCCCGCAGTTCACGGTTGAAGAAATACATAAAATTTCCTTTATCCACCGCATTCCTCCAGCAAAGCGTCCAATTCTGCCTCGATACAATCATTGCCGACCGTCTTCACGATCTGCCCCTTCCGAAACAAAACGCTTTTGTCTTTTCCGCCGCATACACCGAAATCGGCGCCTTGGGACTCTCCGATCCCGTTGACCGCGCAACCCATCACGGCGATTTTCAAATTTTTCGGGAGATTGCCGAAGCGACGCTCCAGACGCTCGGCAAGTCCCGCAACGTCGATGCAGGTTCTGGCACAGGTCGGACAAGCGACGACATGAACCCCCTCTCTCAACCCGAGACTTTGCAAGAGCCTGACCGCGCCGATTACTTCGGGTACGGGATTGCCGGAGAGCGAAAACCGCACGGTATCTCCGATGCCCTCCAACAACAACGCGCCGATCGCGGCAGACGAACGTATGATGCCCGACTGCGTCGTACCCGCTTCGGTCAGTCCGATATGCAAGGGATAATCGGTCTTTTTTGCCAGAATCCGATTGACGGCAACGGTTTCGCGCACGTCGCTCGACTTGACGGCAAGCACCAAACGGTCGCATCCCGCGTCTTCCATCCGCTTGGCGGCGTCGAGGGCAAGCGAGGCAAGCATTTCGGGCGTGGCATTCTCTTTGACCGAGCCGCGGTTGACGCCGACCCGGATGGGAATCAAGCGCTCATTGGCAACTTGTGCAATTTCTTTCAGTCCCGCCGCAGGCGTATTGGAGGGATTGATTCTGATTTTGTGTGCACCGCTTTCCATTGCGGCGATCGCAAGCCGATAGTCATAATGAATATCTGCGACAATGGGCAATGTCGTCGCTTCGACAATGCTTTTCAGCGCCTTTGCCGATGCTTGGTCGGGTACCGAAACCCGAACGAGATCGGCGCCTGCGCGCTGTAGTGCTTCGATTTCTCCGACCGTAGCTTTGATGTCGGTTGTCGGGGTGTCGGTCATGGATTGCACCGAAACGGGTGCGCCCCCTCCGATTGTCAGATTGCCGACGTTTACGGATTTTGTCATCGGTACGCCTCCGTTTACACCAGTTTAATCCATCGGAATACGTCGGCAAAGATCGCAAATCCTAAGATTGCAAAAAATCCGACCGTATGAATAGCCGCTTCGATTTTTTTGTTGACGGGCTTGCGGAAAATCATTTCGATCAGGCAAAATACCATCCGCGATCCGTCCAGTGCCGGCAACGGTAAAAGATTCATTACGGCAAGGTTTGCCGAAATCAAACAGACCACATAGCTCAGCATTGCCGCGCCGCCGCGGGACGCCTCGGAAATCACGCCGATCGTGGTAATCGGGCCGCCTGCGTTTTCGAGTCCGATTTTTCCGGTGATCAGCATCCCGAGAATGGCAAGAATCTTGTACACCAGGAAGAACATAAAGGAAAACGAACGCCCCAGCGAAGTGAAGAAATTCAGCTTTACCGTACGGATTACCGATCCGAACCCGAATCCGCGATAAGTAACGACATTGCCTGCATCGTCGGTTGCGGGAACAAAATTGCCGTTCTCGTCATAAGTGCCGGAAAGGAAGGTGGATTTCGAGACCGTCAGCTTGACTTTTTTTCCGTCGCGCAAGACGACGAGTTCGGCAGTATCGCCCGCTTTCGACAAAAGGGTCGAGGCATCCTCGGGCATCAGAACGTTGACCTGTTTGCCATCGACGCGCAAAATGGCGTCTCCTTCCTGCAAAACATGTTCGTATGTGCCGTCGGCATCGGGATAAAGCTGTCCGACCGTCGGCAGAATCTGCCCGTAAAACGTGAAGAAAAACGTAATGATGACCCACGCCGAAACCAAATTGAAAAACGCACCCGAAAACAGAACGATCAATCGTTTCCATGCCGGCTGATTGTCGAAAGCATCGGGATTGTCGCTGACCTCATCCTCTCCGACAAACTGACAGAAGCCGCCGAGCGGAATGGGGCGAATGGAAAAAATTTCGCCGTTGCGGGGATTGGTCCATTTGAAAATCCGCGGACCGAATCCGATCCCGAATTCGACGACTTTGAATTTGAGAATTTTTGCCGCAAGGTAATGACCCAACTCGTGAATCACGACCATTACGACCAATGCCAGCAAGGCAAGCAAAACGTAGCCGATGGTTTCCATCACTTCGGCAAACGTAGCGAGCATCATATAGTGAACCTCCGTACGGTAGTACTTAAAGTATATTCCCGTACCTCCTCTTCCATACCCGCTATCCCTGCGGGTTCGACCGTAATGCGACGATCGGCAAAACGATCGAGTGCTTCTTGAATCACGGCGTTTATGCCGTAAAATCCGATGGTCCCGCTCCGATACAACGCGACGGCAATTTCATCCGCGATTGCAAAAACGGCACCCGTATTCCCGCCCGCTTTGTTGACTTCTTTGGCAATCGTAAGACACGGGAAGCGCAACTCGTCGGGTTTTTCAAACCGCAACGACCCGATCGCGGCAAGATCGAGGGGCTTTACGTCGGTTTCCAACGTCTGCGGCGCGGTCAGCGCGTACTGAATCGGGATTGCCATATCGGGGTAAGACAATGCCGCTTTCATCGTACCGTCCGTAAATTCAACCAGAGAGTGCACGATACTTTCGGGATGCACGACGACGTCGATCGCTTCGGCAGGAATCCCGAAAAGATGTTTGGCTTCGATCAGCTCCATCCCTTTATTTGCCATCGTTGCGCAGTCAATGGTGATTTTTTCACCCATTTTCCAGTTTGGATGCAACAAAGCCGCTTCGGCTTTCGCTACGGCAATTTCCTCTTTAGTCTTGGAGCGGAAGGCTCCGCCCGAAGCCGTCAGAAGCAGCCGCTTCACCGTCCCCCCTTCGAGGCAACGGGCAATGGTGCTGTGTTCGGAATCGATCGGAATAATGGTCTTGTGCTTGCTCCGCGCAAGCGTCATGAGATAATCTCCGCACGCGACAAGACACTCCTTGTTGGCGGTGGCAAGTTGCGCCCCGCTCTCCAGGACGGCGCGGCTCGGCTGAATTCCGCCGATTCCGCCGATCCCGTTGACCACGACATCGCACTCGTCGTAAAGATCGGGGTTGTGTAAGGCTTGGGGATTTTCGACCGCTGAGATCAGTCTTTGACAACCGAACTCCTCCCCTAACGCATTCAGGCGGTCGCGTCGGCTGCCTACGGCAAGCAGCGATACGACAAAGCGATCGGGGTAACGCCGTACGACATCCAAAGTCTGCGTCCCGATCGAACCGGACGCGCCGAGCACACCGACTCTGATCAAACGACCCCTCCGAAAAACGCCATGACAATCGCCATAAACAGATTGGCAAACAAAATACTGTCCAGCCGATCCATCAGTCCCCCGTGGGAGCCGAGCAGACGGCTGAAATCTTTGATTCCGAGTTCGCGTTTCACGCGGCTTGCTGCAAGATCTCCGAGTTCGCTGACCACGGCGATCCCTAAGCCGAGCAAAAGATAAAACAGCACGGGAGCGTCTACAAGCCACTCGAAGCGGACGGCATCGTTGACGGGAACGTTGCCCAGTTCAAAGATGAGATAAACCAGAATCGCCCCCAGCGCACCGCCGAACAGTCCGGCAATCGCGCCGGCATAGGTTTTCTTGGGACTGATGGTGGGAAAAATCTTTTTTCCTTTTATCAGGGAACCCAAATAGTACGCTAAGGTATCCGACATCATAGCGGCAGCGATTCCGAGCAAGAAGGGAATCATGCCGTAAAGCGTCGTCATCAAAAGCGCAAGCCCCATCAGCAAGACGGGATAGATCAACAAAAACAAGGTATACAAAAAGTCCCTGATATCGTACCCGCGTTTAAAGATGAAGCAAGCAAACGCAAGCGCAAATCCGACGCCCGCAACGGTCAGAAATCCTGCCCCGCCGAACAGGCGAATCATGGGATACATCACAACCCAAACGACGGCAAGCGGCAAAATGTGAGGACGCACGCCGCGTTGCGCGACGGCAAAGTACATTTCAACCGCGGCAACCCCCGCGGCAAGCAGGATAACAAGATCGAATATCGTCTGCGACCAACGGGTCAAGATCATCAAAACGAACAAAACGCTGATCAGCGACAGTCCGGTAACGGTACGTTTCATTGCGAAACCTCCCCGAAATTACGTTTGATTTGCGCAAATCGCGCGGCAAGCGCGAACATATCTTCCGCCTGAAAATCGGGCCAAAGTTTGTCCGAAAAAAACAGCTCGGAATAAGTGGTCTGCAACGGCATGAATCCGGAAAGACGCTGATAACCGCCGAAACGCCAAACGGCGTCCGGATCGGGAAGATTGACCGTATAGAGATACGGTTCAAGTTCTTCGTAAGAAATTTTGCGATAATCGCCGTTCAGCAGCTTGTTTTCGATCAGAAGATTGACTGCGTGTACCACTTCTTCCCTTCCGCCGTACGAAAGCGCGATGATAACGGTCATTCCCGTATGATTGATGGTTGCGGCGTTGACGCGCGCGATCGAAGACATCAATTCGGACGTGATGCGACTCATATCGCCGATAAATCGGATTCTCAACCCTTTCCGCATGGCGTACGGCAGCAGTACTTCGTCCAAAAACTCGGCTATGATCCCGAAAATCCCCAATACTTCCCGCTTGCTGCGACGGTGATTTTCGGTGCTGAACGCATAAAGCGACAGACACTCCAATCCGAGTTGTTCTGCCGCTTCCACCGCACGGAGAACGGCTTTTGCGCCTTCTGCATGCCCTGCCGTACGCTCCAGCCCACGCATCGTCGCCCATCTGCCGTTGCCGTCCATAATGATAGCAAGATGCTTCATCAGACGCTCATAATCTCCGCTTCTTTATCGCTTGTCAGCTTATCGATGTCGGCAATCAGTCCGTTGACGATTTTTTCGACGTCTTTTTCGTACAAGGCAAGCCCGTCTTCGGTGATTACCGAGTCTTTTTTGAGGGCGCGCAGATCGTTGATCGTATCGCGACGAATGTTACGCACGGCGACTTTTGCCTTTTCGCTCATCGATTTAACCTCTTTGGCAAGGGAACGACGACGCTCTTCGGTCAGTTCGGGAAAGACCATGCGGAGGCATTTGCCGTCATTGGTGGGAAAAATCCCGAGATTGGCGGCAATGATTGCTTTTTCGACCAGTTTGATCGCGCTGACGTCCCATACCGAAATCATCAGCATTCTCGCTTCGGGCACGGTAATGTTTGCCATTTGATTGATCGGCGTCTGCGTGCCGTAATAATCGACGGTGACTTTGTCGAGAATATGCGGATTGGCACGCCCTGCCCGCATCGCAAGGAGTTCCGCTTTGTAGCTCTGTACGGTTTTGCCGCCGCGTTCGCTGAGATCGCCGATTGCCAATTCGACTTCCATAATATCGTAAGCCATAGAGATACCTCACTTGAAATATGCTGATATTATCATATCATATTTCTCTTTCCTTTACAAGTATTAACTATTATACAAATCGATCAAACCGCCGGTCATTCTCCCGTCAAAAAACCCCGTCCTGTCGGAACGGGGTTTTGCAATCCGGATTGCTTTTCGATTCAGCAAATCAGGGTGCCGATGGCTTCCCCTCGAACGGCACGCAAAATGCTTTGCGGTTCGCTGAGACCAAACGCCAGAATCGGAATGCGGTTGTCCATACACAGACTGACTGCCGTCGTATCCATCGCCGTCAAACCGTTCTTGATAAAGTCGATATAGGAAATGCTGTCGTATTTTTTTGCGTCGGGATTCTTTTTGGGATCGCTGTCGTAGATGGCGTCAACGTTTTTGGCAAGCAGAATCACGTCGGCTCCGATCTCCGCCGCACGAAGTGCCGCCGCGGTGTCGGTCGTAAAATACGGATTGCCCGTACCTGCGCCGAAAATCACGACACGCCCCTTTTCGAGGTGGCGCTTGGCTTTGCGGATGATACAAGGCTCTGCAACCGCAGTCATGGTCAGTGCGGTCTGTACCCGCGTCGCAATCCCCTTCTTTTCGAGCGCATCCTGCATGGCAAGACAGTTCATGACCGTTGCAAGCATTCCCATGTGGTCGGCGGTCGCCCGATCCATATTGGTCCCCTGGCGTCCCCGCCAGAAGTTTCCCGCACCGATGACGATGCCGATCTCTGCGCCGCAACCGTTGATCTCGGCAATCTGAGACACAATGCCGTCAATGACATCGAAGTTCAGACCGAATCCGTTGTCCCCTGCCAATGCCTCGCCCGAAATTTTGATCAGTACGCGCTTATACTTAAGCTCCATAATATCCTCCTTGCAATTTGCAAAAAATAAGGGGGCTAAACAGCCCCCGATTATTATTTGTTGGCGTTAGCTTGTGCCTTAGCGACTTGCGCGCTGATTTCTTCGGCAAAGTTTTCTTCTTTCTTCTTAAGTCCTTCGCCCATTTCGTAACGGACAAAACGGCGGATGCTGATCTTTTCGCCGATCGTTCCGATCGTTTCGTTGAGGTATTGCGTAATCGTCTTGCCGGGATCTTTGACAAAATCCTGTTCCATCAAGCAGACTTCTTTGTAGAATTTCTGAATACGACCTTCGACCATCTTTTCGATAATTGCGGCGGGACGGGGCTTGGGATCGTTGAGAGCCTGCGCGCGGAAAATTTCTTTTTCTTTTTCGAGTTCGGCGGCGGGGACTTCGTCGATCACAACGTAGCTGGGTTTTGCGGCTGCAATCTGCAACGCAACGTCGTGTACGAAATCTTTGAATGCGTCACTGCGCGCGACAAAGTCGGTTTCGCAGTTGACTTCGAGCAGAACGCCGATCTTGCCGCCCATGTGGATGTAAGAGTCGACAATCCCTTGCGATGCGATTCTGCCTGCTTTTTTGGCGGCGGTTGCCATGCCCTTTTCGCGCAGTTTTTCGATCGCTTTTTCCATATTGCCGTCCGTCTCGGTCAGCGCTTTTTTGCAGTCCATCATTCCCGCACCGGTGATTGCGCGGAGTTCTTGTACGTCTTTTGCGGTAAATGCCATTGTGAATACCTCTCTCTATATTATTCGGCGTCTGCCTGTTTTTCGGCTTCGACGGCTTCTGCAACCGCTTCGGCGTCGTCTGCCTTGACGATCTCTGCTTCTTCGCCTTCCTTGGCGGCAACAACCGCGTCGGCAATGACCGAGGCGATCAGCTTGATGGCGCGGATTGCGTCGTCGTTGCCGGGGATGACATAGTCGACTTCGTCGGGATCGCAGTTGGTGTCAACCAAACCGATGACGGGGATGCCCAACGCGCGAGCTTCTTTCAGCGCGATATGTTCGATCTTAAGATCGACAACAAACAAGGCACCGGGCAGCGTGCGCATATTTTTGATACCGCCGAGGTTCTTCTCGAGGGTGTCGCGTTCGGCTTTGAGTTTGATGACTTCCTTTTTGGGGAGAAGTTCCATCTCGCCGATGGCTTCCATCTGATTGAGCTTGTTCAGTTTGTCGATTCTGGTGCGGATGGTGGCAAAGTTGGTCAGCGTGCCGCCGAGCCATCTTTGGTTCATATAGAACATTCCGCAGCGTTCGGCTTCGGACTGAATTGCTTCTTTGGCTTGCTTCTTTTTGCCGACAAACAGAATGCTTTTGCCTTGTTTGACGGTTTCGTAAACGAATTTGTAGGCTTCTTCGATCAGGTCGACGGTCAGTTGCAGATCGATAATATGAATATCGTTGCGCGCGTCATAGATGTACTTGCCCATTTTGGGGTTCCATCTTTTGGTCTGGTGTCCGAAGTGGACGCCGGCTTCTAAAAGTTGCTTCATCGAAATAACTGCCATAAAAAGATACCTCCGTGTTTTTATTTCCTCCCCGTCGATCAACGGAAGCGGCGACCCTCAAGGCAACTGCCGCACCCTCTCGACGGGTGTGATATGGCAATGGATATATTACCATAAAAGAACAAGGTTAAGCAAGCAATTTAGAACAAAAACCGATTGATTTTTCAAAAAAACGGAACCCGACGGGTTCCGATGCGCTTACCAGCGATAGGTATAATTTTGATCGTCGTCTTTGACCTCGAGGGTTTTGCGTTTTTTCATCCGTTTGTACTGAATATGGAATCCGACTTTCAGCAAAACGATGATCAGGACAAGAAAAATCAAAACGCCCGCAATCCAGTAAAGTGCCGTCCGCGACTGATAAACGACGATATATCCGTCCGAATATGCCGACAAAGACAATTCGTCGTCCTGCAGGACAAAATTGCCGATCGAGGAAACCTCTCCTTTGTCGTTGACAACGGCAATGCGTTTGGCAAACAGCTTGGACGCCGAGATCCCTTTCAGAAGGAACCGAACGGTACCGCTCTCGATTTTGCCGTCCACGACCTTGACGCGATAAATCCCGTCGACATAGGAAGCGCCCGCAATCAGACCGCTGTTTTTGAGGGCACCGACGATGACGGTGCCTGCATCCGAATTTTTGTCGACCGTATCGACGGTGAGCGACGCATCGGGCGAAAACTGTCCCGTCGCCGATACCGTCAGATCCCCGGAAGAAGCGGTCAATCCCGCACGATAAACGGTCAGTTTGCCCGAAACGTACAGGAAATTGTAGTTGCGCGCCTCTCCGCCCGAAGCGACGACCGTGTAAACGCCGGGGGCGTCGTACGACGCATTGACCGTGGGGAGAACATCCAGAACATCCGCTGTCTCGTCGCCGACAAAGCCCGTATAGGTCAGACGGAAGGACGGCTGACTTCCGAGCGCGACGCCGGTATCGGCAACGGAAACCGTCAGATTTTTCTTAAGAATCGTCAGTTTGGTAAGCTCCGCTTCGATCGCGTCGTTGTCGACGTAATAATTGGGGTCGGAATATGAAAATCTGACGCGATAAACGCCCGCTTCTTTGGGAGGCGTTGCGGACCACGCCGCCGTCCCTTCGAGCGCGTATTCGGTCGTCAGCGTGCCGATCGATTGGGAATCTTGCTGCAACAGACCCGAAAATCCCGCATACACGACTTTGGGCAATCCGTCATAGACATAAGCATCGCCCGCGCTGACGGTGATATCGAGCGGTTTCGGCGTTACGTTAAGCACAAACGACTCGGTTTTGGCGGCGTAGTTGGCACTTCCCGGATAGGAAACGACGACTTCGTAAACCCCGCAGCGAGGGAAGACCCCCTGCTCGTAATCGTAGTCGAACCGGTATTCGACCGTGGCGGCTTGGTTGAGATCGACGCCCGTCGCCATTGCCGAAACGGAAATACGGTCGCCGTAAACAACGTTCAGTCCTTCGACCGCAAAGACGGGATCGGCAGGCAGAACATTGAGGCGTACCCCGCCGCTTTCCTCGCCGTCGACCAAAACGACGGCAAGATATTCGCCCGCATCGGTGGGCGCAAACGAAAGTACCGTTCCGTCGATGGCGCGATATTCGATCCGATAATCGTCCGAGGAAACGGGACTGCCGTTGACGGTAACCGTCACCCGAACCGACTGCATCTCCGCGTCATAAACACGGGTGATCGTATCGCCGACGGCATCTTCGAATTCGACGGTAATAACGTCGGCAGCCATCGCGGTCCCAGTCGGCGAAGCCGTCCAAAGGACACAAAAAATCGCCGCAAGCACGGCAAACACCGCGATTACGACGTATTTTTTGATTTGGCTGTATTGCGTCATCCCTTCCATTCCGTTACCTCTTCCGCGTGCATCTGCAGATACACAAGATAAGGATACCATAAAGAAAGAAAAAGATCAATACATTTTGCCGAAAAAAGCAACGGGATTACTCAGTCCGCCGCGATGACGATTTCGGCAATGACGACGGGGTCGGGATACGGGAAATCCGAAAACAGCTGGGACATATAGTACTGTTCCATCCGCGCATTACCGCGGTAAGGATTTTGGGCATACTCGTAGGGCATCCCCCGAACCCGCGCCGTACGATACGTTGCGCCCTTGCCGATTGCACGAACGACGGCAAGACTTTCGGGATCTTCTACCTTACCGAAAGCGGCATAATCTCCGTCAAGATGGGGCGCCGCGTCGGTCATGATAAAGAACTGTCCCGTCGCGCTGTTTTTGTCTTGCGTACGCGCCATCGAAATCACCCCCGCTTCATGCTTGAGGGTGTTGGTTTTGCAACCGTTCGAGGCAAATTCTCCGCGAATCGCCCGAGCCTCGGGTGCGTCACTGACGGTATTTCCGTCTACGCGGAATCCCCCGCCCTGAATCATAAATCCGTTGATTACGCGATGAAAGCACAACCCCGTGTAATATCCCCTTTTGACCAGTTCGACAAAGTGCGCGACGGTTTCGGGGGCATACTCGGGACAAAGCGCAAGGCGGATTTCCCTGCCGTCGGTCAGACGGATCACAATGCGTTCTGCCATAAATCGCCCTCTTATTCGGCTTCGTCGGAAGCGGCGTCTTCGTCCTCTTCGCTTTCGACCAACTTGTCAAACTCTTCCATCAGATCGGACAGCAGCGCTTCGTCCTCGACGGGAACATAAAGTTCTTCGCCGTTCTCGTCTTCGTCGATGCGGCAAATAAACAGGTCGCCCTCTTCAAATCCTTCGGTCGGCTTGACGGGGGACAGATAAATGTACCACAAATCTTTGTAGTCCAATACCGCAATCACGTCAAAGTCGATTTCGTTGCCGTCCTCGTCCACGAAAGTAACAACTTCTTCCTCTTCTTCTTCGATCAACTCGAAATCACGTTCGTCTGCCATAATAGTTACTCCTTTTTTTATTTATCGGTCAAGATAGCTCTGCAAAATAATCGTTGCCGCTACCTTATCGATGACTTTTTTGCGTTTATCGCGTCGGACGCCGCCTTCGATCAGCATGCGCTCCGCCTGCACCGTCGTCAAACGTTCGTCGACATATACAAACGGCAACGCAGTAAATTGTCGTAATTGTTCGGCAAAAGCTTTTGTCTTCTCGACGCGGTCTCCTTCGGTGCCGTCCATGTTATACGGCATCCCGATCACTACGGTATCGACTTCGCGGTCGGCAAAAAATTTTGCCAGATAACGATAGTCGTCTTCGGTATTTTTTCGGACATACGTTTCGTATCCCGAAGCAATAATCCCCATCACGTCGCTGGTTGCGATTCCGATTCTGACGTCGCCGACGTCCAAAGCCGCTTTCCGCATACTGCTTTTCCTGCCTTCGTTTGCTAAATTTCTATCTGATCCCACAGTTTTTCGGGGTGATCTTTCAATTTGACGATGCCGTATACCGCCGTCGCAACGGGCAGAACAAGCCCTGTGCCGAAAAAGAGCGCGTAAGCGGCGTGATGATTCCAGCCGAGCATTGCCGCGACGGGCGACAAAATCAGGAACACAATCCCCGCCCCGACCGAAATCAGCGTCGGCTTCAGCATTTTTTTGTTGTTTTGCGTCAATTCGTTGGGGTTTGTCCATTTGAGATTGGGGTTTTTGAGATCGTAATAGAGCCCCAAGGTACTGTTGCCGACCCCGCCGCAAAGAATCGCAAGCACAAACCCGACGATTGCAACGGGCGAAGTTACGCCGGTCGCAAACGGAAACACTACGGTATTGACAACGACGGAAACTGCGGTAATCCCTGCCGAAAACAGCAATTTGGAGCGTATCACGACAGAGGGAGCGATCGGCAAACTTTTAAGAAGAGCGAAATTTTTGCCTTCTCTCGAAATCCCGACCGCCGAAGTCAGCGACCCCATTGCCGACATCAGATAGGCAAGGTAGGTCACCATACCGACCGCTCCGTTGAAGCCGCCTTCGGAAGTTCCGCCGAACCCGACGGGAAGCACTTTGCCGAATACAAACATAAAGACGGGCGCCATGACGATCCCCATCAGCGAACTGATGAGAAGATTTGGAGTTGTCAGTACGCTTTTGATTTCTTTTTCGATCAAAAGACGGGTGAGTGGCGCCGAACGGTATTGCGCCGCCGTCGACTTCTTCGGCGCCGCGCCCCCGCCCTCGGCATTTTGTCGGATTGCTTTGCGATAGAACACCGAGCATAGCGCGACGGCAATCGCCAATAAAGCGATCAGTCCCGCAAAATAAGCAAGAATCAAGACGGGACGTCCCCCTGCCATCGCTTCTACCAGCGGGAAATTGAATACCGTCGCTGCGGCAAAACCGCGAATCAACGATACCGCCTGCGGATTCAGCACGGTATTGCCGTCGGGATCGGTGACCGTCAGCGCATTCATTCCGAAAATAAAAGCAAAATATACGGCAAAAATCAAGCCGTACAGCACAAAAGCCGCGATGCTTTTTCCTGCGGCATGCTTTTTGAAAAACGATGCGGCATACATCAAGGGCAACGATACGATCGCCACAATCAAAAGAGGCAGAACGGGTAAAAACGCAATGCCGATCAATTCAAATACAAAGAAATACCATTGAATTCCCGCGCCGGTCAGCATCCCGACCGCACCCGAAGGGGTGACGAGAAAAACGGTCAGAAACGCCGCGAGCACCAGCTGATTGACGTAAGCGACCGTCAGTTTGGCGGCAAATAACGTACGCGCCGAAATCGGCAGCGTGGTCAGAAGCGGCATATCCTTGGAAAAATAAAGATTGGACACAACCGTAATCGCACCGAGAAACAACACCGCAAGTTGTACGGCGGCAATGACGGTATAAATCCATTCTTTAAGAAGACCCGCGTCGGCGGTAGCATACGCCATCGCAACCGAAATCGCGGTCATATAAGCCCCCAGCGCAATCCCGCCGACAATACCGCCGATCAATGCGGCGGTTCTTTGAGACTGTTTGCGTTGAGCGGACTTAATTTTATTGAGGCTGTAAGCGTTGCGGAGCAGTACGGCAACCAATGAGCGATAATTGCGCCACTCCGCAGCGACATCGAATTGTCTCATATCGCCGCCTCTGCCGCATGCGTTAAAGAAAGGAAAAATTCTTCCAAAGACAAGTCGCTCCGCTTTTCTTTGAGTTCTTTCATATCGCAGACCGTAAGCAATTTCCCTTTATCGATGATTGCCACGCGCGAACAGACTTTTTCGACCACCTCGAGGACGTGGGAGGAGAAAAACACGGTTTTTCCGGCGGCGGCATATTCTGCCATAATCGTTTTGAGTTCGTAGGACGACTGCGGATCCAGCCCCGTCATCGGCTCATCCAAAACGAAGACTTCCGGTTCGTGAATCAAAGCGGCGATCAAATTGAGTTTTTGCTTCATCCCGTGCGAATACGAGCCGACCGATTGCGTCAGCTTGTCTTTCAGTCCGAACCGCTCGGCAAACCGCTCGATCCGCTCTTTGCGGACCGCTGACGGAACCTCAAACACGTTTGCGATAAATTCGAGATATTTCGCCCCCGTCAGCCCTTCGTAAACAATATGCTCGTCCGGGACGAATCCGATCTTCTTTTTTGCGGAAACGGGATCTTCGGCAAGGTCGACGCCGCCGATGCGGATCACGCCCTGCTCGTAGGGTAAAATCCCCGTAAGACACTTGATCGTCGTCGATTTCCCTGCGCCGTTGGGTCCTAAAAATCCGAAAATTTCACCCGGCATTACGGTGAACGAAATATCGTCCACCGCTTTGTTGCCGGTATTTTTGTAGGTTTTGGTCAGATGATTTATTTCAATCATTTCGCTCTCCCGTCCTGCCGAACGCCGGCAGGATTGCCGTCAATAAAATTAATAGTTCTTAGCTTCCAGTTCGAAGTATGCCTTGGGATGTGCGCAGACGGGGCAGACTTCGGGCGCTTCGGTCGAAACCATCAGGTGTCCGCAGTTGCGGCATTTCCAGACGTATGCTTCCCCTCTCTTGAATACCGCGCCGCTTTCGAGGTTGGCAAGCAATGCGCGATAACGTTCTTCGTGCGCCTTTTCGATCGCCGCGACACCGCGGAATCTTGCCGCCAATTCGGTAAATCCTTCGGCTTCCGCTTCGTCGGCAAAGGTCTTGTACATGTCGACCCATTCGTAGTTTTCGCCTGCAGCCGCGGCAAGGAGATTTTCAGCCGTCGAGCCGATTCCGCCGAGTTCCTTGAACCAAAGTTTGGCGTGTTCTTTTTCGTTCAGAGCGGTCTCTTGGAACAGAGCGGCGATTTGCTCGTATCCTTCTTTTTTCGCTTTGGACGCAAAGTAGTCGTACTTGTTGCGTGCCTGACTTTCACCGGCAAATGCCGCCATCAGGTTTTGTTCGGTTTTGGTGCCTTTCAATGATTTTTGTGCCATAATATTTTCTCCTTTTTTTGTATTTTTTTCCGCAGGAAATCAATTACTGCGGTTTTTTCTTTTCGATCTTCGGAAGGTATCTTCCCCGTTCCGCCCCGTTTTCTCCGGGGAAATAATATCGGTCGTCTTTGATCGCGTCGGGCAGATATTGCTGCTCCACCCAACCGCCGTAGTCGTGCGGATATTTGTACCCCTCGATCCGCTCCGATTTGTAATTGACGTCTTTCAGATAAGTCGGAATCGACTCGTCCTCGGCTTTGCGTGACGCCGCGTCGGCGGCATACAACGCGTTGACGACGGAATTGGACTTGGGCGCAAGGCAGACGTATATGATCGCTTCGGTCATCGGGATCCGCCCTTCGGGCAATCCGAGGCGTTCGAACGCCAGCATCGCGTTGACGGCAACGTTCAGCGCGTTGGGATCGGCAAGCCCCACGTCCTCGGCGGAATGCACGATCAGCCTGCGCAAAATCAGCATGGGATCGCAGCCGGCATTGATCAGTCGCATTGCGTAATACAGTGCTGCGTCGGGATCGGATCCCCTGAGACTTTTACAAAAAGCGCTTATGATATCGTAATATAAGCTTTCGTCCACCGACATCGCTTTGCGCTGTACGCTTTGCTCGGCAACCGACAGATCGACCGTAATCGATCCGTCCGCCGCGGGCGGGGTCGTAAGCACGGCAAGTTCCAGCGCGTTCAGCGCGGTACGCAGATCGCCTCCCGACACAAACACAAAGTGCCCGATCGCTTCTTCCGATAAATTCACATTGTAATTCCCGAGTCCTTTTTCGGGATCCTTCAGCGCCCGCATCAATCCTTCCCGGATATTGGCGGCAGACAGCGGTCTGAATTCAAAAATCCGACAGCGGCTGAGGATTGCTTTGGTCATCGAAACGTAGGGATTTTCGGTCGTACTGCCGATGAAAACAATTTCGCCCTTTTCGATTGCGCCCAGGACGCAATCCGATTGCGCTTTGTTCCAACGGTGACATTCATCCAGCAACAAATACGTTTTGGTCCCATATAAAGCCAAGCGGTTTTTGGCTTCTTCGATCACTTTTTTGGCGTCCGCCACCCCCGAGGATACGGCGTTGAGATAGGCATACGCCGCACCCGTCGTGTTGGCAATGATGTTTGCAAGCGTTGTTTTTCCCGTTCCGGGCGGACCATAAAAAATACAGCTGCCCAAACGATCGGCGCGAATGGCACGCGACAGCAACGAGTCGGGATGAATCAGGTGTTCCTGACCGATAAAATCTTCCAGTCGGGTGCAACGCATCCGCTCGGCAAGCGGCGCATGTTGCTCCCTTACGCTGTCAAACAAATCCATATCGGCATTTTAACATGCAGTCCGACCGCCGTCAATCTTTTTTCTTTCTGTTCCCTTATCAAACGGTGATCTTGTCACATTGCCGCATATTCGAAAACGACTTCGTGACTGCCCGGGGCAAGCGGAATGTCGCGCCCTTTGCGCCAAAGTACTCCGTCATAGCATACTCTTTCGCAAGCAGCGGGACAGAATCGGATCAGCAATTCGCCGCCCGCATAGCGATAGCGAAGGCGCGCGTTGCCGAACCCGGAAGGAAAAGAGGGATGAATCCGCAGTTTTTCTCCCGATTTCCGTATTCCGAACAACTCTTCGAGAATATACACATACGCCCAGGAGGCGCTGCCGGTATACCAGCTCCACCCCATTCTGCCCGGATACCTTCCGCCGTAGACGTCACCCGACAAAACATACGGCTCTCCGCCGTATCGGTGATTACGGTCTTCGTCGCGGCATTTTTCGACGGGATTGAGGGTCTGAAACCAACGAAACGCCAAATCCTTTGCTCCGATCCGGGACAGCGCAATAATTAACCAGATCGCGGCGTGGGTATATTGCCCCCCGTTCTCCCGTACTCCTTGGGGATACAGCGAAATATAACCGATATAATCCTTTTCCGTCAAAGGCGGATCCAACAGCCGTACGATCCCTGCGTCGGGATTGCATAAGCGTTGAACGGCGGCATCCACAGCCCTTGCCGTGCGTTCGGCGCTCAAACCCGCAAATACCGCCATACTCTGCGCGACCGAATCGATCCTGAGCGCATCGCACGCGTCCGCGCCGTAAGGCTTCCCTTCATCATCGTACATTCGCAAATAATGATTGCCGTCAAACGCATAGGTTTCAAGCGAAAATTTTAATTTCTGCGCGATTACATCCAATTTTTGACGGACGTCATCGGAGCAAAGTTTCCCGAATTCGCGCATTACAAGCACTGCAAACATCGTTGTCATAACGCTTTCGCCCTCGCCTTTCGCGCCGCATGCGTCCATTCCGTCGTTCCAGTCCCCCGATCCTATCAACAACAAGCCGTGCCGTCCCGTTTTGAGGGCATTTTTGATCGCGCGCAAACAATGCTCCGCAAGCGTGGCGCGCTCCGTTCCGACTGCGGCGCACTCGTAACGGTCATGCTCGTGTTGCGTAAGAGGCGGTGAAACGACAAACGGCACCGATTCTTCCAGAATCGAACGGTCCCCCGTCGTCGATACATACCGCGCCGTAACATAAGGCAAAAACAATTTGTCGTCACTGATACGCGTGCGCAACCCGAAATACGGGTGATGCCACCAGTGCATAACGTCGCCTTCGGGATACTGCCGTGCCGCGGCGTACAAAATTTGTTCGCGCGCGCGAGAGGGATCGACCTGTAACAGACACAATACGTCCTGTAGCTGATCCCGAAATCCCGTCGCTCCCCCGACCTGATAAAAACCGCACTTTCCGTTCAGGCGCGACGAAACCGTCTGGTAGAGTAACCAATCGTTAAACAGGCGGTCAAGCGCGGGAAATTCCGTTTCGATCGTAATCGCGTCAAGGTTCACCCAATCGTCGGATCTCCGTACCGCAGGGCTTGTATTTTGTTGGGGGCGATAGGCATGACAGCCTTCCGATACGGCAAATGCGATTTTAATATGCGTTTTGCAAGGCAATATAAGTTCGGCATCCATCCCGCCCCCGTCCGCACGGAGAGAAATATCCGCGCCTTCCGCCGAAACGCTCCAGATCGCGCCGAAATTCTTTTGAAGATCGCAAAATCTTACTTCGGTCGGCTGTTCGGCTACGGCATACAAAAAGCCGCTTCCGCGTTCGAATGCCATGGAATAGCGCAGGATCAACGGAATCCGATCGGGATTGAAGCAATCGATTTCGGTCAGTTTTACCCCGCCTTCCTCCTCGATCCGATAAACCGTTTCGAAGCAAATCCCGTCGATTTCTTTCCGAAAACGCGTTTCTCCCCTTGCATGCGCGGTAACGGCACCGCCGTTAAGACGGTATCTGCACCCCGCGATTTCGACGTCGATCGTCTCGCAAGGCGGATCGAGGACGGGATCTCCGAAAAACCGTGTCAGGCGACGCTCCCGCGAATTGCCGAAATAAATAAATCCGCCTCCGTTTTCCGTAGCGACAAATCCCCCTTTCCTGCCGCAAACGACGTTGGAATACGGCAATTCCGGGCGTTCGGAAAGATAATAATCGCGTCCGATAAATCCCCCCGCGCCGCTTTTGAAATCGAATTGCAACGGACGCGAACCGCTTTCCTCGGCGTATCGGACAACCGAAAAGCGGTTTGCCGAAGCCGATCGCAAAAACATCGAACCGTCCTGCTCCGTTACGACAAAAGCAAAATCGCAAAGATCGTCTTTGCCCTGCTCGGGCAGATAAATGCGCCCGTCCACCGCATACGCCCGCAACAAGCGCTCGGCTTCTTTTCTTAAGGCGTTGGAGGAACAACGCACCGCTACCGAAGGATGACAGCCGAACAATCGCAACTGACAAACCGCCTGCAAAAACTTTTTGAATCCCGCGGTATCCCCTTCTTCCAGACGGAAAACCATCAGTTTCCGATAGCCGTTGGCGGCAAAAAACGCTGCGCGCCGACCGCTCCGTTCGATCTCATACAAAAATTCTTCCTGATACCTTCCTTCGGTCATCGGTCCCAGCAAGCGACAGGTTTCATGCGATATCTTAAGGCTGTTGTCCGCCGAAACGGCAAAATCGAAAGCGTCCTGCGGTATTTTGGCAAGTTTATCGATCAGCTCTTCCCGCGAACGCGCCCATACCGTAACGATTTCGACCGCACCGCCTTCCGTTTCGCCGCTGAGCGCGATGCAAGGATCGAGCACGTCACCGAACGAAGGATACATCGGATCTTCCCGCGTTTCGGTGCAAGGGGGCTTGCAAGTAGAGCCGCCTCTGCCGATTGCCCGAAAACGGTTTGTTTCGTATCGGACGCGCGATAATTTGCGCGTAACAAACCCCCAGAAGGTCTGATTCTCCCCTTTTTTCAACTTTTTATGAGCAATTACTGCATTGTATTCGGGCAAAAATTCGGTGTGAACAAACAAGCCGTTATAAGACGGATGCGCTCTGTAGCCCTCGAGAGAGGTCAACGAAAGGGGTGCATATACCGACCATCGTCCCGAACGCTCCCGTTCGTCGGACAAGCGGACGACCACCATCCCGAGACTTTGCTCCAAAACATATTCGGCAGACAAGCCGTTCTCTTTGTTTTCGTACCGCAACCCTTCGGGACGGTATGCAAACGTAAACGCCTCGGGATTGCTTTGACAAGAAGCAAACGTCGGCACCCCCGAAGTTCCGTCGTCGGCATCGAAATAAAATCGGAATGCCCCGCGCATATCGTCCGGATCGAATGCGTTGACCGTCGTGCCGTTTGCACCGATCCAACCATTGCCGCGCGCATTGCCGTACAGGCTCAAAGTACCGTCCGTCAGCCCTGCCGCAGACTCCGAGTATTCTATTTTGTCGATGATTTCATAATATTCACGATCATATTTCGATTCGATTTTGCGGTTCTCCCCTATTTTTTGATAACTGACGCGCTGCTCCTGCTCTTCCGTCAACAGCAGTCGCACCGCACGGATTTCGGGGAGCGCAAGGAGATATCGCTCGACGGCGCCCTCGGTAATCGCCTCCGTCAAAGCAAGCATCGTCATCCCTTGATGATGGGTCATGTAGCTTGCAACGACACGATCCCTGCCGCTGAGATCAACGGCTTCGTAAAATCCGTAATCGGCATAGAGCCCCCTCTTCTTCATTGCGTTCAGATTGCGTAAAGACGCCTTCGGACAGTAACCGATTGTCAAAAACGAACTGTACGGCGACACGACCGGCACTTCCTTGTCGCGCCCTAACGCAAGTGCGTCAAGCCCGAAGGCGCGATACTGATAGCGCAGTTCGTCGTCAAACGCATAATAGCCGCTTTCCGAAATTCCGGACAGTCCGCGAAATTTTCGCGCGCATTGCATCTTTGCCGCATGGGCGGACGCACAGAACAACAGCGACCCCGCTGCCGGACGCAAAAAGAGATCCGGGAGCAAGTATTCAAATGCGGTCCCCGACCAGGACAGCAAGGTATTGCCTTTTGCGGGGGTAACATCCCGCGAAAGCGCGTTCCAATGCGCCGCGTCACCGCCGTATGCGATATACAACAACCCCGTAAGACGAGCTTCGGAGGCAAGCAGATCGTAATATCCCGTAAATTTTCCGCTTTTTGCGTCATACCCCAGCCGCATCAACTTCCGATCGGAGTCAAACAAAGCGCCGAGATCGGTAGCGCGAATCAACCGATCGGCGCGTTCCGAAAGCTCCGACAAGCCTTCCGCCAAAGCAAAGCCTTTGACAACGGCAAGCGCCGCGACAAAATTACCGGAGTCGACCGAACTGACAAACGGAATTTTGACCGAACGGTCGTTGACATCGTACCAATTATACAGATTTCCGCGCCATTTCTCCAATGCGTCCACTTCGTCGAGGATCTTCTTCAGAACCGCGACACAAGCATCTTTAGTCGAAAATCCCAGCCGATACGCGCAGATTTCCGCAATCATCTGAAATCCGATATTGGTCGGAGAGGTCGTGCGGGACATGCCCTTATACGGTTTGATCTGCAAATTGTCTGCGATCAGCCCGTTCTCGTTTCGCATATATGTGAAATAACGATAAACGGCTTCGGCGTACTCTTTCAATTCGGGGGAAGGATTACAAGGCGCATTCGGCGTCATACTCCCCGACGCGCTCCAAAGCGCGGCGACGATATAACACCCCGAAATCGCCACAAAATACCACAAATAAGGCACGCTGACGCCCCACAAAAGCATACCGATCCCGACCGAAACGGCAAGAGACGGCGCGAATGCCGCGGCAAATTTGCCGCCTTCGCTCTGCGCCGCGGCATAAGTTTTCCACTCCAGCATATTGCCGCCCGTTGCCGCTTTATAGACAACGGATGCCGTCAAAATCAGCTGATCGAAGGCATAATACGGAAGCAATGCCGTTTCCGTAATTCCCGAAACAACCGATTGCAAGCCGTCTTTGACCATGTATCGCAGACGAAGTTTGGCAAGGATTCCGCGCCGCAGAATGCCGAGGAGATCACAAAGCGTTTCTCCGAGTGCCGCAACCGCAAAAACGATCGCGGCATACGGAATCGCAAACGACATTACCCCCAACGCAAACAGAACGGGCGGCATAACGACCCGCGCGGCATTCCGAAGCATCAGATATTTGTAAATCGGCGCAATTTGCGAGCGGTACCGCTCACCGTTTTGCTTCCTCCACGACCGTCCGACAAACGGCAGCAACTGCAAATCGCCCCGCGCCCATCTTTTTTTACGGTTGCGGTCGGACAAAAACGTCCGAGGAGCGTCTTCATAAATTACGCCGCCCGACGCGGTATTGAGAATGGCGCCTTCGATAATGTCGTGCGATAATACTTTGTTGTCGGGGAATACCCCTTTCAGCTTTGCGTAAAAAGCACGCAGGCGTACGATTCCTTTTCCGCAAAAGATTCCCCGTCCGAACACGTCATAAAACAAACTCGTGGCGTCGGGATAACGAAGGAGCGAGCTCTGCCGATACCAGAATCTTCCGTACGCCGTACCCATACTGTACCGATCGTAACGGCTTTCGGGCGCAATCAGATCGTATTTTGCGTTGGCGGGATGGGCAATCAGGTTGATCAGATGGCGGACGCCGTCGGGAGCGAACTGATTGTCCTCGTCGATCGGAATCAAATAAGCGGGCATGATCGGAACTTCGGCGCTCCGATACGAAAAATCGCTCCAGTCCCCTTCGACCAACGCGCGCGCAAGCGCATTCAGGGCGCCGCGCTTACGCTCGTATGCCGCATAACGTTTCCCCGTTTTGGTTCGTTTGCGGACAAAAACAAATATATTTTCGAGGTTTTCCGCCTTTTTTGCCTGTTCGAGTATTGCGGCGTCGCCCGAATGGACGGGAGAATCGGAAGCCTTAAGATCCACCAGAAGCGCCGTGGTAACGTTGGGCTCCCTGCAACCGGCACGGAGCGTTTTCAGATGCAATATGGCATCGTCCATCCCCTTTTCGTCGGAAATAAATTTGGATACGACAATCATCGTAGCGTGTTCGACGGGTATCTTCTCAAATCCCATCTTCGGGAGGGGGCGTTTGGGAATCAGTGCGGCAAGCGTCCGATTGACAAAGCACTCCGCGACAAACCATAACGGAAGGACGGAAACGACACCGACGGCAACCGATCGCGTCAAAAATCCTCCTGCGACGGCAAGACCCGCCGTCAGCAACGCTACCGATGCGATATACCCCCACTGACGGATCTTGTCGCTTCTTCCCCGACGCTTCAATCGGATATAATCGTCCGAACGGACATACCGCCCGAACGACCGTCTGTGATCAAACAGAATTTCGCCCGGGTCAAGACGATTGAATGCGGCATAGGACATCAGCTTGCGCGCGACAACGGTTTCGCTGACGTTTAATTTCTCCGAAAGATCGGAAATCGCCTGAAGATAACGCTTGCGCGTTGCAAAATCCATCCCGGCATAACAACCGTATGTCGCAAGCAGCTGTTCGATCCGAGATACGCCGAGCAGTCGCTCCTCCCCCGCTTCCGCCTGAAAATTGCGCAGAAGTTCAAAAAGATACCGCGCATTCTGTCCCGTTTCCACAACCGACAAACCGGCATGAAACGCAGTATCTTCGGGATCGAACCCGAGATTGATCAGTTTTTCTTTGAACTCGGCACGCCGAAACAAAAACGAAACGTACAGGTCGCTGGTCAGATATTTTTTAATCAAACCGCCCTTTTGCGCTTTCTTCCTGACCTTTTCGTAAAACAACAGTCGCTCGGCAAGAATATAAACCTGCTCGACGGCGGCATAACGCACGGCGTCCCCGAAACAGCAGATTTCTTCAAACGTCAAATGCGCCTCCCGATCGGCAGTTTCGAGCGCCAACCGTACGCGGTCGAAATTAAGTTTGTTTTTGGAGTGATCGACGAGATATCTTGCAAATTTCAGAATTCTGATTTCGCCGTCGCTGTGCGGAAGCGACCCGAAACGCCTCCCGTCCATTCCGTCCAACATCCGCAAGGCAAGAAAGACGTTTTCGTGAAACCACCGTTCCCCTTCGTTCAGGACAAGATCGCGTCCGATTTTTTGCCTGATCAATGCCGCCGCTTGCCGCATCGGTCGGGACAGAGCGGGAAGCCTGACCCCCTTTCCGCGTTCGACGACGCGCGCGGTTCGGGCAAGCGCGCGGATTCCGTAAACAAAATCCTCGTCTTCGCGGGTATCGACCACCCGCTTTTCGGGATAATCCGATCGGATCGTCAGCAACAACGAAAGAATACAGGCAATTACTACAACAAATAAAACAAACAGTATCATAACAACGCACCTTTCCCGATTATTCCCAGCAACGGTAGCATTATTCAGCCCGAAAGCGATTGCAATTTGTGCCGGGATACGTTATAATACCGATGAGTTAGCCGAACGGTCGCATCGCAAGATGAGGAAAGTCCGAGCACCACAGGGCAAGAGTGGCAGGTAACGCCTGCTGAAGGCGACTTCAAGGATAGTGCAACAGAAATAAACCGCAGCGCAAGCTGTAAGGGTGGAAAGGTGCGGTAAGAGCGCACCGGCAGTTCGGAGACGAAATTGGCCGTGTAAACCCCACTCGGTGCAAGAGAAAAGAGCATAAGGGTTGCCCGCCCGCTCCGCAATCGCTTGAACCCGAGGGCGACCTCGGGTCTAGACAGATGACCGTTTAAGACAGAACTCGGCTTACAGACTAACTCACATTCAAAAACGCCCCGAACGGGGCGTTTTTGCAAAAATCCGAAGATCCTATTATCCGTGTTGCTTGGGGTCGGCGGACAAGACTTCCTGCCGCAAACGCTCGGCATACCGCTCGAGATACCGTTTGATTTCGTCCATGACGGCGTAATATCCTTCGATGTCTTTTTTGAGAAAGGGATCGGGAATCGGCGTATAGTGACCGGTCGCCGCTTCCGACAGCATAACGACTTTATTGCGGAATCGACGCGGCGTAAAAAATCGATGTCCGCGCGTCATTCCGATAATAACGTCGGCTTCGGCAAACGTCACGGGATCGTCACGCTTATAACGCGGGCGATGGGCGTCGATTTCGGAGGCGGAAAACCCTTCGCGCAAAAGAGCAAGTTTGGCTTTGGGGTGGATGGTTTTCATCCGATTGATAACCGCCGCGCTTTTGACCCACTCGACGTTTGCGGACAAAACGGGGTCTTCTGCGACCATACGACGGAACACAAATTCGCAATACGGACTGCGGCAGATATTGGAGGAACAGATAAACAATACTTTCATATTCCGATTATATCATATTCCGCCCTGCGCCGCAACCGAATTACAGCTCGAGACGCTCTTTGACGATCCCCTCCTTCATTTTGCGTAGCGATGCCTTTTCGATCCGCGAAACATAACTGCGCGAAATCTTCAGTCGGTCGGCAACTTCCTGTTGCGTCAGCGACACTCCGTTCGTCAGCAAGCCGAAGCGCAGCGTCAGAACCGTGCGCTCTCTGTCGGTGAGATATTTTTTCATCAACCGAACCAGATTTTCGCGCAAAAGGCGGTTTTCGAGATTCTGATAGACGCTTTCTTCGTCTTCGCACAAAACGTCGATCAGCGCAAGCTGATTGCCGTCTTTGTCCGAACCGATGTTTTCGTACAGCGAAACGTTGCTTTGCAGCTTTTTGCGGCTTCGCATCGTCATCAGAATTTCGTTTTCGATGCATCGGCTTGCATAGGTAGCAAGCTGGGTTCCCTTGCCTTCCGAATACGTTTTGATCGCTTTCATCAAGCCCAGCGTACCGACCGAAATCAACTCGTCCTGATCGGGATAATTGGTGTATTTTTTTGCAATGAACACCACCAAGCGGAGATTGTGACGGATCAGAATATCGCGGGCATCCTTGTCCCCCTGCCGCGCGCGTTCGAGATAATACTTTTCCTTTTCGGGCGAAAGCGGATGCGGAAACGAGTTGCCGCTGTCCAGCCGAGAGGTAAACAACAAAACGTTGGACAGCAATGCAAAAAATCCCTCGATAATAATAGGCAACCTCCGTTACGCCTATTATATTCGAGGGAAGGAAAAATGTTGTCCTTTGTCAACGAAAATCGGGAGAAATCGAAAATTGTCGACCGTCCAATGCCGAAAGCGGAGAATCGGCGGGAAACCGGAATGCGATTTTGTATGCCGTCAGCAACTGAAATTTGGCACGATATCGACGGTTCAGGTCGTAATCGCCGTATTTGGGGTCCCCGACGACGGGATGTCCGATGTGGGCAAGGTGGGCGCGGATCTGGTGCGTCCGACCGGTATGCAACAGGATTTCAACCAGGGTCGCCCCCTCTCTTTTTTCGATCGGAAAGACATCGGTCAAGACGGTCAACGCCCCTTTGGTCGGAGCGTCCACGATGCGAACTTCGCCTTTTTCGGCATCTTTCAGCAAAAAGTGCTTCAGTTTCAGCGGAGCGGCAATCTCGCCTCCGACCAGCGCAAGATAGCGCTTTTCGACGCGCCCCTCTTTGAATGCCGCAAGCATTGCGCGCTCGGCGGTCGGCGTCTTTGCCAACACCAGAAGCCCCTGCGTATTGGTATCCAGTCGGTGGCAAAGCCGATAAGGAAGGTTGTCCTTACGCGCGGCAAGGCGGGCAAACGTTTCGCTCTGCATTCCGCGCGGCTTCAATGCAAGCACCACAAAGTCGTCTTCGTAAACCGCGGTATACGAAAATTGAAACAGTTTGGCTTCGTCGGCATACACTTCCACACGGTCGCCGCCGTGCAACAAAACGTCCTCTCCCGTACGCTTTCCGTTGACTTTGACGTCTTTTGTACGCAACAAAACGCGGAAATAACGGTAACTCAGTTCGGGCAATTTTTCACCCAAAAATTTACTCAGTTTAAGCGGTTTGACACCGCCGTATACAAATTCTCTCATGAATCAGTTGCGGGAAATCAGTTTTTCGATTTCTTCTCTCAGCGTGTTGATATCTTTAAACTGTCGATGAACGGACGCAAACCGAACATACGCGACTTCGTCCAGAGCTTTCAGCCCTTCCATGACCATATCCCCGATTTTTTTGCTGCTGATTTCCTGCGCCAACGTGTTGTTGACCTGCTTTTCGATATCGGAAACCAGTTTTTCGATTTTTGCCATCGGGACGGGACGCTTTTCGCATGCCTTGATGATGCCGTTCTTGATCTTTGCGAGATCGAACATCTGACGGTTCCCGTTGGATTTGATGACGAGAATGGGTGTGGATTCGATTTTTTCGTACGTCGTATACCGTTTGTTACATTCGGTACACTCCCGCCGACGGCGGATGCTGGTCCCGTCTTCGGATACGCGGGAGTCAATTACTTTGCTGTCCATACAGCTGCAAAAAGGACACTTCATAACTTCACCTCCCGTCAATTATATACGATCCCTGCCGAAATGTAAATACCGCAACACTATTTGTATCGCATTTCTCCAAAAAGCAAGGACCTTTCGGTCCTTGCACGATCAGCTTTCGTATCGGAGTGCGGTGACGGGATCTTTGTTTGCCGCCATCCGTGCGGGAATAAAGCCCGAAATCAGCGTCAGCAATACGCTGATGCAGATCAGCACCAACGAGTGCCACCAGACCATAAACATCAGGTTGTCAACCCCTACTAGCTTCTTCAGAATGGCATTGACCGGGAAGGTCAAAATAAACGTTACGATAATACCGAGCACCCCGGAACAAAGCCCGAGAATTGCGGTTTCGGCATTAAACACCCTGCCGATATCGCGCTTACGCGCACCGA
Organism: Candidatus Stercoripulliclostridium merdipullorum; assembly: GCA_018713745.1. Classification (GTDB taxonomy): domain Bacteria; phylum Bacillota; class Clostridia; order Christensenellales; family DTU072; genus Stercoripulliclostridium; species Stercoripulliclostridium merdipullorum. Next base: position 73,609 of record DVOH01000022.1, read on the forward strand.
TACTGCGCAAAATCCCGATTTCTTTGGTGCGCTCCAGCACCGAAATATAGGTGATGATCCCGATCATGATCGAAGATACCAACAACGAGATTGAAGTGAATCCGACCAAACTCCAGGTGACGGTATTGCTAAGCGATGACACCAACGACATCATCATCCCGAGATTATCGTTATATTTAATGGTTTTTGCAGGATTTTGGGCGTTATATCCGTCCAAAAAGGCGATAATCGCTTCTTTCGAGTCAAACGAATTGGCGATCAGCTCGATAGAAGAAGGATTGTTGACGTCGATCTCTCCGCCCATAAAGCGCATCACGTCTTTATAGTTGCGATCTCCCGTAAACGCGGCTCCCGTCGTAATGTCGATCTTGGGCGTCGCTTTTTGCGCAATCACCGCGGGATGGGCGGCGGCGCGTTGCATCAAGGCCTCTTTCAGTGCGGGCGTGTAGCCGACTTTGCCTTGAATAACGCCGTTCGTTACCCCTTCTTTGGGGCGGACAATCCCGACGACTTTGACCGGCATACTGTTATTTTGAATATATTCGAAGGGTGCGTCGGTCAAACCGTAGTTGGAATAAAGGTCGCTTCCTTCGACGGGATAGTAAAAATCCGCTCCCGTCATGACGCGATATTCCATGCCGACCAGATCTTCAAACGAGAACGTTCGGTTGACGAAAGAATCCGACCCTGTCATTGCCGCCATGACTTCCTCGATGCTCGCAGGCACCAAGCCCAACGTAAACAACATATAGTCGTCGATCTGATTGTAGCGGTCGACGCACAGGACGATTTCGTCCGCCGCGGAAGGCCAACGTCCGTTGCCCAGTACTTCGTACTGATTCTGCAAAAGAGATTCGCTGTAAACGAGTTCTTCCCAAACGGGGATTGCCGAAACATACGTTTCCAGCTTCTCGATCACGGCTTCAAACGGCGTACCCGCCATCATGGTTTTCATGGCGTCGATGATGGGATTGACGATAACGTATTTGTCGGGATCGGCGTAATTGGAATAAATGTTCATCGTGATGTCGTAGTTGTAACGCAACGAACCGATGGAGTTATCCCAATTTGCGTCAAGGTAAGCCTTGAGCGACTGCATGTCGTTCTCGTGAAAAATCTTGTTGTAATTGCCGTCTTTCAGCAAATTGCCGAACACCGTGCCGACATAGACTTCGTCGGCATCGGGAAATGCGGGACGCTCCGATCCCGGCGTCGCCTGCAAAATCTTCAGGATTGCCTGGAGATCCATATTGGTGCGTTCGACTTTAAGCGGATATTGCGACAAGGCGTTTTCTTCCATATCCTTAACATAGCGGGAGAACCCGGACGACAACGCCAACACGAGGGCAATCCCGATGATCCCGATACTTCCGGCAAAGGAAGTCAAAAACGTCCGCATTTTTTTGGTCGTAAGATTGTTTGCGCTTAATTTGATCGCGCTGCCGAAACTCATGGAAGTTTTGCGGGTCGCGCGGTTACGGCGGAAATAATTGCCGATCCGCTTGAAGATATTGCGCTCTTTCTTAAAGGTTTTGTCGGGTGAGAACGCCTCGTCGTAAGGCGCGGTATCACCGATCACCAATCCGTCTTTCAGACGAATGATGCGCGTCGCGTATTCTTCCGCCAACTCGGCATTATGGGTAACCATAATGACGAGTCTGTTCTCCGAAAGTTTTTTGAGAATCGCCATAACCTGAACGCTGCTTTCGGAGTCCAGCGCGCCGGTCGGCTCGTCGGCGAGCAGAATTTCGGGATCGTTGATAATGGCGCGGGCGATGGCAACGCGCTGCATTTGTCCCCCGGACAGCTGATTGGGCTTTTTGTACGCCTGATCGGCAAGCCCGACGCTCTCAAGGGCTTCGAGGGCGCGACGGCGGCGTTCTTCTTTGCCGATTCCGATCATCGTCAGCGCAAGCTCGACGTTGGCAAGCACCGTCTGGTGCATAATCAGGTTATAGCTCTGAAAGATAAATCCGACCGAGCGGTTGCGATAACTGTCCCAGTCGTGATCGTCATACTCTTTGGTGGAACGGCGATTGATATACAGATTTCCCGACGTGTAACGGTCGAGTCCTCCGATGATGTTGAGAAGCGTTGTTTTGCCGCAACCGGACTGCCCGAGAATGGCGACAAATTCACTTTTGCGAAACTGTAGCGTAATGCCTTTCAGCGCGTCGGTTTTCAGCGTACCGACGACGTATTGTTTGGTAATATTTTCAAGATACAACATAATTAAATTTTTCCTCCGATCGATTTTTGTCTGCAGAATACTCTGCCGCCGAAAAATCTTATTGGATCAGACGGAAAACGGGTTTAGCAAATTCGGATTTGTGCAAATCGGAAGCAAAGGATTTTTTGCCGATCAAAAAAACGCGCAGGGAAAACGGGATGCGGTCGCTGTGCTTCCGGAACAATATCGCTCGCCCGACAAGCCCGCGCACCAAAAGAAACGTGAACGCAAGCAAAATGGCGTTGATCAAAAACGTACTGAAACCCGTTGCGTTGATCCCCAGCGCCCCCCAGACGACAAAGATCAACTGCAATACCAGTACGAAAGCTTTGAACGCCGCCATACCGACGTTGCCGAGCAATCGCTCGGCTTTGCGGATCAGCATCCAGAACGCATCCTGAAGTCCCCATCCGACGGACAACACCATACACATCATCCACAGATTGCGGAAGATGATTTCGGCATTATCGATCAGATTGCGGTACAAGTATTCCATAATGTGATTCTATCACAGTTTCTTTCGTTCGTCAAACAAAGGTTTAATATAAAACAAACCGCCCGATCAGTTCCGCGGTTCAATCCCGGTCGAACAGTTGCTACAGTTGGAAGGACACAGTTCGACCAAAATAACGTCGTCGCCGATTTTGATCACTTTTGCCCATGGAATAAAGATACTGTCCCCGCCGCCGATTGCCTTGAGCAATCGCTTTTCGCCCGGCACGACGATCCCGACAATCTTACCGCTGCAATGGATGCAGAGATCGGCAATTCGCCCGAGACGCCTGCCGTCGGTAATGTTGACGACTTCCTTTTCTCTCAGTTCGCAAAAGGTATAATCGATTCCGCCGCTCATAATGCAAAACCCCCAACCGCTTAATACTCTGTTTTCAGTGTATGCGGTTGAGGGCTGCGTTAGAATCAGAAGGCTTCTTTCAGTCGCGCGATTGCGCTTTTTTCGAGCCTGCTGACCTGTGCCTGGGACATCCGGAGAGCTCTTGCTATCTCGGTCTGGGTCTTCCCCTTGTAATATCGGGCAATCAATACTTCGCGTTCACGTTCGGGCAAAGTGCGGATTCCTTCCCGCAATGTCATTACGTCCGTTCGGTCCTCTTCCGTTTCGGGATCTCTGAGCTGATCGATGATCTGCATCCCTTCATCGGTTTCCGAAAAGACCGGTTCGTACAGCGAAACGGGTTCTGCAATAGCGTCCAGCGCCGACACGACTTCCCGTAACGGTAAATCGATTTCTTCGGCAATTTCGCTAAGACTTGCTTCCTGAACACGTTCACGTTCGATTTTGTCCCGCGCTTGAATGGCTTTGTATGCCACGTCGCGCAGATTACGTCCGACTTTCAATGCCGTTCCTTCCCGTACATATCGGCGAATTTCGCCGAGTACCATCGGTACCGCATACGTTGAGAATCTGACGTTCAGCGAAGTATCGAAATTGTCCAACGCCTTGATTAATCCGAGCATTCCTTCCTGGAATAAGTCGTCTGAGCTCTCTTTTGTATTCCCAAACCTTTGCACGCCGCTCAGTACCAAACGCATGTTCGACATAAGAAACGTCTCTCGCAGATCTTCACGACCCGCTTTGATCTCTTTGATCATTTCAAGCGATTCTTTTGCCGTCAGCTTCGGGAGCGACGACGTGCTGATTCCGGTAATGTTGACTCTTTTCGACATACTCGTTTCCCCCGGCAGAACTTAGTATGTCCGAACGATTTGACTTTATTCCAATGTTTTTTCAAATTCCGATTTGACTTTTTCGATGATCTTTTTTTCGAGGCGGCTGATATAAGATTGCGATATCCCCATCAGATCGGCGATTTCTTTCTGCGTCCGCTCCGCAACGCCGTACAGTCCGTATCGCATACATAGAATCATCCTGTCCCGCTTGCTAAGCCGCACGAATATGTCGCGCAGAATCGACTTCTCCACTTTGGCTTCGAGATCTTTGTAAACCTGTTCGCCGTCCGTCCCGAGAATATCGCTGAGTAGCAACTTGTTGCCCTCCCAGTCGACGTTGAGCGGCTCGTCAAGACTGACCTCCGCCCGCGTCTTGACCATTTTGCGCAGATACATCAGAATTTCGTTTTCGATGCAACGACTGGCGTACGTTGCAAGTTTGATCTTCTTTTCGGAATTATAACTTTTGACCGCCTTCATCAATCCCAGCGTCCCCACCGAAATCAGTTCTTCCATGTCCATTCCCGTGTTTTCAAACCGCTTAGCTATGTATACGACCAGTCGAAGGTTGTGTTCGATCAGCGTATTGCGCGCGTCAACGTCGCCCCCTTCGCTCCGCACGATCATTTCGGCTTCGCGCTCGGCGTCCAACGGCGTCGGCAATGCTACCATATAGTCCAGCGTACGTTCGTCCGTTTCCGCTAACAGCCGCTTCAGCTTTAACCAGATCCGTTTCAGAAATTCAATCATTGTCCTCTCCCATGTCCCGATGTAACAGAATATCGTATTCCCGCCCGCTGAGACTTTCCGATATCACCGCGCGCGTATGATATATTTTATTGCGCCCCCTGGCGTAATATATCCTGCAATCGAGATCTACCAGATCGAGATTTCGGATTCCCGTTACGGTTCGGACAGCAAGCGTGCCGCTTTTGATTAAGCCCGCACGGTTGCAGCCTTCGGGCGATATCACCGCCACTGGTTTTCCGTCGCCGTAAAGGGCATTTCCGCTGTCGTAATAAGCGCGACAGCGATACGCCCTGCCCGATTGCCCGATCAGTTCGGCGTCATAAATATGACGTTCGCTCCGACTGCGACGATAAATTTCTTTGACCGTCCATTCCCCGATCACGACGGCGCAAAGAATCCCGCCCGCCACGGCAAGCGGAAGCAGTCCGCTGTCTGTCCCGATCCCCCAAAATTCGGACACCGCCAGCGCGCCCCCCGCAAACAGAAACGATACCAGATAAAAGATCAGCAACGTCCTCAGATACCCCCGCGGCGTTCGTTGCGTGGCGATCAGAATACACATAACGGCGCTGAGGACGATTTTAATGATGAATCCGCCCGTCTTCAGTGCGGGATAACTCGCCGCAAACACCGCGCCGATTGCCGCGGCAAGAATCAGCAACCGCTGTTTGATCGCGCCGCCCGTCGCTTTGACCGTCAGATAGCATACGAGATAATTGACGGCAAAATTGTTGAGTAAGACGAATTCTATGTACATAAACAAAAAAAGACAAGTCCCTTGAACTTGTCTTTTGTAAATTGCAAACCGATGTTGTTTAGTTGCCGCGGTTCTTCTCTTGGAGGCGGATGAGGAAAGGCGGCAGATTCTTGCTTGCCCCGACATCCATTCTCGAAGGCGGAATCGCCTCTTTGTTATCCTGCGCGGCGTAGCGCGGAACTTCGGGTTCGGGTCTTTGCGCTTCGACCGGTGCCGCCTGATAACCGTACATTTTGCTCATCCGTTCGTTGGTTTCCTGCGGGGTGAACATCGGACGCTGAATCGTGGCGTATTTGCTCCTTCCGTCGGGTTTGGTCTCGAATCCCGTTGCGATAATCGTGATCATTACTTCGTCGTTCAGCGTTTCGTCAATGCCCATGCCGAAAATAATGTTGGCTTTGTCGTCAACCACTTCTCGCACCAGTCCGACCGACTCGTTGACTTCGTCGATCGAAAGCCCGGGTCCCCCGACGACATAAACGACAATCCCCGTAGCGCCCTGGATGTTGGTTTCGAGCAAAGGCGATTGTACCGCCTGACGCACGGCGTCCAGCGTGCGGTTGTCGCCCTTCCCTTTTCCGATCCCGATATGGGCGTTGCCTTTGTTTTTCATGACGGCTTTGATGTCGGCAAAATCGAGATTGATCAATGACGGCGTCGTGATCATATCCGAAATCCCCTGAATCCCCTGCCGCAATACGTCGTCGGCAATCTGGAACGCCCGCACAAACGGCGTGCCCTTCGGAACAAACAGACTGATTTTTTCGTTGGGAATAATCAGCAAGGTGTCAACGTTTTCTTTGAGTCGTTCGATCCCTTTCAGCGCGTTTTCCATACGCTTTTTGCCTTCAAATTGCTCAAACGGCTTGGTTACGACGGCAACGGTCAGGATGCCCATTTCTTTTGCCATCGCCGCGATTACGGGAGCCGCACCCGTACCCGTTCCGCCGCCCATACCTGCCGTAATAAACAGCAAATCGGTATCTTCGAGGTACTGACGGATTTCCTCTTTGGATTCTTCGGCGGCGCGTTGTCCCACTTCGGGATCGGAGCCGGCGCCCAGTCCTTTGGTCAACGTTGCGCCCAGCTGAATTTTGATCGGTGCGGCACTCATGTTAAGCGCCTGCATATCGGTATTGGCGGCAATAAACGTTGCCGACTTGATCCCGGCATAAATCATACGGTTGACGGCATTGTTGCCGCCGCCGCCCACGCCGATTACTTTGATGTTGGCGATGCCAGAGGTGTTTGCCATTTATGATTTCCTCCTGTTGTTGAAAAACGACTTGATTTTTTCGAGCAACGACATCTTGTTGTAAGCCAGATGCTGTTGCTGTACTTTCAGCAATCCCGCAAGGGAGCTGTAGCGCGGCTTGTTGAACTGTTGCAGATCGGGCGCGATGACCTCTACGACACGTCTTGTCGTGTCCGACAAGATTTCTTTGGCGCCCGCAAGGGTACTGAGCCCGCAGCCCGTGAGCAGAATTTTTGCCGAAGGCGGAATATCGCACGGGGCGCGTTCGATGATTTTTTGAACGATTTCGGCGATATCCTGCACGCGCGCTACGGCGATCTCGTTGATCACCGATACGGGATAGGTGCAGACTTCTCCTTCGTAAGTTACATTGTATACGTCGCCTTCTTTGGGGCGAAGATTGAGGTTGAGTTTTGCAGTCAGATCTTTTGCCTGGTCAAACGGAATTTGCTCGACCGCCGTCAGATCGCCCGCGACGTTTCCGCCTCCGATCGAAAAGGATACCGCATATTTGATGCCGTCTCCGCGCACAAAAGCGACGGTACTGCTGATAAATCCCGCATCGAACAAAACGACGCCTTTGTCGCGCTCTGCGGGCGGGACGACGTACATGGCTTCGGCAAGAATCTGGGAAGTATAAGTAAAATTGGCACCGACCTGACTTGCAATACGGTTGAACAAATTGACAAATCCGATCTCGCAAAGCACATACGAAATATTGGCAACCAGCGACGAAGTCGTCTTGTTGACGGGATCGATGGTTTTTTCGCCGGTATCCAAAATGTAATGCACGGGAGAAGCGTTGATGGAAATATACCCCGTACTTTCGCCGTAGGTATTGCCCTTTTGGAACAACGCTTCGAGATCGCGCGGCGTAACTTTGTGCTGGGGCGTAAACGTCATCTCGACGTTTTTGCAAACAACCGTGGTAAACTCGCCCGGAACACCGACCAGCACCTCTGCGACTTCGGCGTTGGTGACGGTTGCGCACTCGCGGAACAGCCCGTCAACCGTGCGGAACAAGGCGGATACGTCAAAAAATTCGCCGTCCATAAATCCGTCATACGCGGCGGATGCCTTGAAAATAAAATTATCGGCGTACTTGTTGTCCTGGATCACCAGCGTGATGCAATCGGATCCGATGTCAAGTACGGCTGCTTTTTTGGGTGTCATCAGTCTGCTCCGTTATCCGAATCGTACATGTTTTCAATATCTACAGTATAATAATTATATATAAAGCTGTCAAGTCGGAATTTAGAAAAATATAAATTTCGCGCCGAATCGGCACAAAAAACAATTTTTGTCGTTATTGTTGCAGATAAGCGCGGTACGCTTCCACGGTGTCGCCGTTGATGTCGCTTAAACCGATCGTCATCGTCTTTCCGTCCCGCAAAATCACCTGCAACGAACGATCGGCGCATTCGATCGACGCAATAAAGTACGGCATTGCTTCCTGCTTCATGCCGCAAAGCTCGAGGGCGCGGAAAAATTTGTTGACGGCGATCAGGTCGGGCGTATTGAAACTGCTGTCTACCGCCGTACCGCTCAATACGATATACGAATCTTTCTGCAATCGGTCGGCTTCGACGATCTGCGACATCTGAAATCCCGCGTCCGTTATCGCGTACGACTGCCCGTCCTTCAACGGAACCGCAACGGCGGGATGATATGCCGTGACGTGCAGAATTACGGTGTCCGGAAAAACCCGTTCGACGCTTTTTACCACAACGGAATTGTCTTTGAAGTGATTGGCAACGTTTGCGATAATACGGTCTTCGTCAAGGTTCAGTATGCTCTGCCCCTGCCCGACGTCTGCAACCGTGACGATTTCTTCGGCAACGGAACGATCGGCAGGCGCTACCGCAAACCGAACTTCGACGGTACGCACCAAAAACAGCCGACTGAATATCAGCACGGTCAGTACCAGTACAAGTGCAATCGCAGTGGCAATCAGTTTCTTTTTCATTCGTCCTTCCGTTCGGTTGATATCGCGCCCCTATCGGGCGCATCAGATTCGGATAATATCGGCTCCTGCCGAACGCAATACGCGCTCGATCCCTTCGTAACCCCGCTCGACATGGCGGATTTCGTTGACGATCGTCGTTCCGTGGGCGGCAAGCCCTGCAAGAATCAACGCCGCGCCTCCCCTGAGATCCATTGCCGTCACTTCGGCTCCCGTCAGATGATTGACCCCTTTGACAACGGCAATCCGATCTTTGACTTTGATCGACGCGCCCATTTTGATCAGCTCGGGCACATGCTTGAATCGCGTTTCGAATATGTTTTCGCCGATCACCGTCGTACCCTCCGCAATCGAAGCCAGTGCCGTCATCTGCGCTTGCAGATCGGTCGGAAAACCGGGATACGGTTGGGTATCGATCAGATCGAACCCTTTGGGACGCTCGGTCGCCTTAATAGTTAGTGTATCACCCTTTCCTTCGATTTTGCAACCGCTTTTCGATAATTTTGCAATCAGACTGCTTAAATGCGCGGGATTGACCCTCTTCAGCCTCAGTTCGCCCGTACACATCGCGCACGCAATCAAATACGTCCCCGCCACAATCCGATCGGGCATCGTTTGATATTCCGTCCCTTTCAGGCGTTCCCCTCCGCGGATCCGGACGGTCGGACTCCCCGCGCCGCTGATCGAGCCGCCCATTGCGTTGATAAAGTTTTGAAGATCGACGATTTCGGGTTCGCGCGCGGCGTTTTCCAACACCGTTTCTCCTTCCGCCACACTGGCAAGCAGCATCACGTTTTCGGTCGCGCCGACGCTCGGATAGTCCAGCGTTACGGGCGCCGCATGCATTTTGCGGGCGTCGCAATATATGTATCCGTGTCGCTCCGTAATCTTTACCCCGAGTTCTCGCAACGCTTTCAAATGCAGATCGATCGGTCGGAGTCCGATGTCGCAACCGCCCGGATAGGCGACTTTGGCTTCTTTCATCCGCCCCAGCACCGACCCGAGCAAAAAAATCGAACTGCGCAATTCGCTCGCTAGACGCGCGGGGATTTCGTGCGAAACGGGATAGCGGCAAGCGATTTTCGCTCTGCCCTCCCCGATTGTGACATCCGCCCCGAGCGACTCAAGGATTCTGCCCATGTTATGTACGTCGCTAAGATCGGGACAATGCTCGATGACAACCGGGTCTTCGGTCAGAAGAGCCGCCGCAAACAATGGCAAAACGGCGTTTTTAGCGCCTTGAACGACGATTTCGCCCGATAACGGGCGAGAACCGTTGACGATATATCTACCCATCGTGATTCCTCTCTACGCACTTTATCTTATGCAGAACGGAATCGCGATGTGCTTCGGAAGACGTCGGGGATCTGAACCGAATCGCGATTGCAGTTGATCAGCAATCCCGAAGCAAACAAAAAAATCATCAATGAGCTTCCGCCCGCGCTGACGTAAGGCAAGGGCAGACCCGTCGGCGGAATCGATCCGCTGACGACGGCGATATTGACCAGAGTCTGAACGGCAATCAGCGCGGTAATGCCGGACGCCAACAAAAAGCGATAGCGGTCTTTGGCGCCGAGCGCGATGCGAATCCCCGAGAGAATCAGAACGAAAAACACGCCGAGCACCCCGATCGACCCGAGCAAACCGAGCTCTTCGCCGATGACCGAAAAAATGAAATCGGACTCGGCAAACGGCAAAAACAAGTATTTCTGGCGGCTGGCAAACAATCCGACGCCGAACAATCCGCCCGAACCCAATGCGTAAAAGGACTGGATCAGCTGATAGCCTTCGGCTTTCGGAGAAGCCCAGGGATCGAGAAACGCAAGCAGCCGTTTGACGCGGTAAGGCTCCATCAAAATCAAGGCAGGTATGCCCGCCGCTCCGAGGGCGCCGCACCCGACGACCGCCGCCGTCGGTAAGCCCGCAACGATCAGCATGACCACGAGGGTCAGCGCAACGCACATGGTGACGGACATATTGGGTTCCGACATAATCGCGACGCAGACGACAAGCCCTGCCAAAACGGGCAGAACCGTTTTGCCGAACGTAAGAGGCGGGTTGCGGTCGAGTTCGGCGGCAAGAAAGATCACCAGTCCGAATTTTGCCACTTCGCTGGACTGAACGGTCATGAATCCGAGGTTAATCCATCGCGTGGCGCCGTAACTCGTCTGTCCTACCCCGGGGATAAACAAAATCAGCAACAATGCGACCGAAATCCCGTAAACGATCCAGCGGGCTTTGATAAGCAGGTCGAGGTTGAGCCGTGCGCCGAACGCCATCAGCACCAAACCCGCCACCAATGCGAAAATCTGTTTTTTGACATAAAAAAACGCGTCGCCAAACCGTAACTCCGCCGCATACGAGCTTGCCGAATAGATCATGACGATCCCGATTGCGGCAAGCAGAATACTGCAGAACGCGACGTTAATCTTTAAGCGCATAGACAAGTTGCTTGAAAACGTTGCCGCGCTCTTCGTATCCGTGATAGCGGTCGAAACTCGCAGACGCAGGCGAAAGCAAAACGGTATCGACGTCGTCCGCCGCGGCAAGATAATCGATTGCGGCTTTGAGATCGGGACAGATTTCGATTTCGGAATAACCGACTTTCAGCGCCGACTGATAAATTTTTTCGGCATTGCCGCCCGTCACCGCGACGCGGGCAACGCGATCGAACAAGGCGTCGAACAACTCGCAGAAATCTTCCTTTTTGTCCGAGCCGCCGAGGATCAGTCCGATCTTGCCGCCGACCGTTTCGACCGCGCTTTTGGTTGCCCCGGGATTGGTGCCTTTGCTGTCGTTATAATAGCGCTTGCCGCCTACCGTGCAAACGTATTCGACGCGGTGCGGCAGAACGCGGTACTCCCTGACAAACGCCGCCATCTGCTCCCGTTTGACGCCGTAAAGCCCTCCGATCGTCAGCGCCGTCATTATGTTGAAGCGGTTGTGTTCCCCTTTCGCCTTGCTTTCCCGTACCGCGACAAGCGGTTCGTCGGCGTAATAGAAATAATTGTTTTTGAGATATGCGTCCCCTTTCCGTTCTTTTGCGCTGATCCATTTGACGGCGGACGGCAGGCATCTGCCGAGTTCGCGTAAAATCCGGTTGTCGTAGTTCAGCACCGCAAAATCGTTTGCCGTCTGATTGAGGAAAACCCGCTTTTTCGCGTTGACGTAATCCTCATAGGTCGGATAACGATCCATATGGTCGGGCGAAAGATTAAGAAGCGCCGCGGTATGTACATGCAGATTGCTGTATTCCAGTTGAAAATTACTGGCTTCGATTACGGCGATTTCGGGGATGTCCCCGTCCAGCACCACTTGCGAAACGGGATATCCGATATTGCCCATCGCGCGCGCTTTTTTGCCCGCGGTCTGAAACATCCGCGTCAGCATATCGACGGTCGTCGTTTTGCCGTTGGTCCCCGTCACGACGATTTTTTCGCACGGGAGCCGCTCGAACCCGAGTTGCAGCTCGCTGACAATCGGGATGCCGCGTTCCTTCGCCCCGACGACGACGGGATGCGTATTGGGTATGGCGGGGCTGATGACGATACGATCCAGTCCTTTGAATACCGCTTCCCCCGCATCTTTCCAGTTCCGTTCCAGCTTGACTTTATCGTCGTAAAGTCTGATTTCGTGACCTTCCCGCTCCAAAAGCGCGGCGACGGAAACGCCGCTTGCCTGAATCCCCATAATCAATACCGTGCTCATTTTGCCCTCCTAAACAATCAGCCAGGCAACCGCCGTCGCAACCGCCGTCGCCAAACCGTAAAACGCTACGATTTTGCTTTCGGCAAACCCTTTCAGCTCCAGATGATGATGGAACGGCGCCATCAGGAACACCCGCTTTTTCCGCAGTTTGAATACGATCACCTGTACTATTACTGATATGCAGCTGACCACGAACATTATGCCAATCAGAATACTGATCAGTGGATTCCTTGAAAAAATCGCAACCGCCGCCGCGGCACCTCCGAGCGCAAGCGAACCGGTATCGCCCATAAAAACAGTGGCTTTCGGGGCGTTATGCCACAAAAACGCACCGAGTCCGCCGACAATCGCACCGAGAAACAACAACATTCCTCTGAGTTCCGCCTGCAGCAAAACGTCGCCGCTCTCCGCCGCTTCGAGAAACGCAAGGAGAAAAATGCCGCCGTAGCCGATCATATAGACGCTGCCCGTCGTCGCGGCAAGTCCGTCCAGACCGTCTGTCAGATTGACGCCGTTGGACATCGCCAAAAATACGATGACGGCAAAGGGATAAAACAAATATCCCATCTCCCATTGCGTGCCGACGAGCGGCAGCGTAATCGTTGTCCCGACATACAGATGCTTTGCCGCAAACAACGCGGCAATGACGGCAACGGCAAGCTGGGACAGAATTTTCTGATAAGCGCGCAGTCCCAAGTTGCGATGAAAACGGATCTTGATGAAATCGTCGAGAAAGCCGATCACGCCGTATGCGAAAAAAACGGCAAGCGCGACAAGGCACATCCTGCTTTTCCACCCGCCGAACGCAAGCGTCGCAACCGTCGACGCAATCAGAAAAATCCATCCTCCGCAGGTCGGAATTCCCTGTTTGTCGCGATGCTGATCGACATAGCTTAAAATTGTCTGACCTGCTTTGAGCCGTCGCATCAGTCCGATCACGGCAGGAGCAAGCACCATCCCGACAAAAAATGCCGTGACGGCGGCAATCAGCATAACGCCTGCGCCGGTACTCAGCGGTTGTAACGTCTGATCCATTGTTCCACTTCGTTTCTGTCCGAATAAGGATGTTTTATACCCTGCTTTTCGAGGTAGGGTTCGGCGCCCTTGCCGGCAAGCACGACGACGTCGTCGGGCGTTGCCAGTTCCAACGCCGCACGGACGGCGTGTTTGCGCACGGGTTCGATGCGGTATGCGTCGAATCCTTGCGGAAATCCCCGTATAATATCGGCGATGATATCTTCCGTCTTTTCTTCGCGGCTGTTGTCCTCGGTCAGCACAAGGTAGTCCCCCGATTCGGCGGCGACCGCTCCCATCAAGGGGCGTTTGCCTGCGTCACGGTTTCCGCCGCATCCGAACACGACGATCATTTTTCCTTTGACGAGGGGGCGCACGGCAAGCAAAAGATTGTGCAAGCCGTCGGGCGTATGGGCAAAGTCGATCACCACCCTGCGATCGCCTCCGCTGACCCATTCGAAGCGTCCCGCAACGGGATGCATCGACCGAAGCGCAAACGCCGCCTTCGCGCCGTCGATCCCGAGCTGAACCGCCGCCGTAACCGCCGCCAGCGCGTTGTAAAGATTGAATTCGCCGCTGAACGGAATCTGCAACGGAAAGATCTGATCGTTGCAGTTGACGACGCAACGGATTCCGTCCCGTTGATCGGGGTCGAGTGCAAAGGTGTCGGACGGTTCGTAGAGTCCGTAACTGACCGTCGGAACCCTGCCGGCAAACAGGATGCCGCGTCCCGCTTCGTCATCGGCATTGACAACGGCGGTTTTGACGTTTTCGGAGACGAAATATCCCGTTTTGACGGCGCGATACCCTTCCATCGTCGCAAAAAAATCGAGATGATCGCGGCTGAAATTGGTGAACACGGCGACTTCTGCCGTAATGCCGTACGTTTTTTTGAAATAAATTGCGTGGGCGCTTTCTTCCATCACAACGTATCGGCACCCCGCATCGACCGCCCGCCGCAATACGGCAAACAGACGATCGGGATCGGGCGTCGTCAGTTCGCAAGACTCGAACCCCGACCCGAAATCGACGCCCGGCGTACCGATCATAACCGTCGGATGTCCCGTTTCTCTCAGAATATGAGCGATCATGCATGCCGTCGTCGTCTTACCGTTGGTTCCGACCACCGTGACGATTTTCAATTCCCGTTCGGGATTGCCGTAAAATGCCGCCGAAGCAAGCGCATAAGCAGCGCGTACGTCTTCGAATACCACCGTATCGCCGTCCGCCGCTTCCGACGCGGCGACGACCGCCGCCCCCGCTTTCCGTGCGGCGAAGGCAAGATCCGCGCCTTCCGCCCCTTGCTTCAGGTCGAAAAACAGCTTCCCTTTGCACTCCTCCAGGCGATGCGTAACCCCTCCGATCTCCGCGTCCGCAACGGGCTCCTCCCGCCCTAACGCTTTCAACAGTCGTTTTACAAGCATAATCCTACTCCTTTATTGTCCGATTTCGATCCAGACGACGGTATCTTCGTCAATGATGCTGCCCGCTACCGGAATCTGTCCGATGATTTTGGATCCTTCCCCGACCGACTCGTAGTACAGATTGAACTTGCGCAGATCGAGGATTCCTTCCGAAAGCGACTTTCCGACAACGTCGGGCATCTCGAACTGTCGCTTTTCGCCTTCTTGTTCGACGGGAGCCATCCCGCGATAGGCAAAGATCTTGGCAAAGATTTCGCCGATATACGGCGCGGCGACCAGACTGCCGTAATACACCCCGCCTTGCGGTTCGTCGACGATCATCAGCGCAATGTACTCGGGTTGATCCGCCGGCGCAAACCCTAAAAACGTCGAAACGTATTTCCCCTGTGCGATCACGCCGTTTTCGTACTTCTGTGCCGTACCCGTCTTGCCGCCGATCCGATAACCGCTGACTTGCGCGTTTTTTCCGCTGCCTTCCGACACGACTTTTTCGAGAATTTCCCGCATCGCGGCAGAGGTTTCCGCCGAAATTACGCCGCCCGAAGTTTCGGGAAAGGCGCGATAGAGTTCCGATCCGTCCGTAGCGACAATCCGATCGACCAGATACGGCGTGACCAGTTTTCCGCCGTTGACGACGGCTGCCGCCGCGCGCACCAGTTCGAGGGGCGTTACCGCAATCGCCTGCCCGAATCCCATCCGGGCAAGGTCGACGATCTTGACGCTTTCTTGCGGAATCGTCAGTCCCGAGGCTTCGCCGCTCATATCGACCCCCGTCTTCGAGGTCAGCCCGAACGCGCGGATCCGCTCGTAAAACGTGTCGGTGCCGATGGCAAGGGCGGCGTCCATAAACAGACAGTTGCAGGAGTTTTGCACCCCTTCGTCAAAGGTCTGCGAGCCGTGCCCGATCGTCCGCCAGCACTTGATGCGTTGTCCGTCCACCATCCGGTAGCCGGGACAATATACCGCATGGTTCCGACTGATCGCCCCGGTATCGAGTCCGATCGCAGACGTGATGATCTTGAACGTCGACCCCGGCTCAAACACCCCCGAAATCAGGGAAGACTTGCTGTTTTGCAACAGTTCCGCGACATTGTCGCGCGGGACGTCATTGAGATCGAACGAGGGTCTTTGCGCCATGGCAAGAATCGCCCCCGTATTGACATTCATCACGATACAGCTTGCCCCTTTGGGCTGATACGTCAGCATCGCCTGATCGACTGCCGACTCCGCAAACGACTGGATATGCCCGTCTACGGTCAGATAGGTCGTCGCCCCTTGCGAGCCGGGGACGTAATACGTTTCGGCACTTTCCAATTCTCTTCCGATCAGATCGGTTGCGGTCAATACATATCCGTTCCGCCCCCGAAGATATTGGTCGTAATATTTTTCGATCCCCGTCTGCCCCTCTCCGTCCACATTGGTAAATCCCAGAATCTGCGTAAGATAATTGCCGTACGGATAAATGCGCTTTATACTCTGCGAGCCGTACACCCCGGTCGCCGCCGACGACGCAATGGCGAGCATAACGTCTTTTTCCACATTTTTTTTGACCGTGATTTCGGATACGCGCGAATTCAATTTTGACAACAGCACGTCGTAATCCAGTCCGAGCGCGGAGGAAAGAATCGATGCGGTTTCCTCTTTGTTGGTCACGGACACGGGACGAACGTATACGGTATAAACCGTTCTGCTGTCTGCAAGCAAACGCCCCGTAGCATCGTAAATCGCGCCGCGCTCTCCCTGTAGCGGAACGTCGCGATACCACTGCTCCAGCGCCCGCGCCTGCAGCTTCGGCCCGTTGACGACTTCGACATAAATCAGTCGCGCCGTCAGCGCGGCAAACAAAAAGGTTATCAGCGTCAGAATTGCCGATAACCTTCTCTTTTGCGTAAAATGTGTAATCGTTTTAATGGCTCACTCCTGTCTGTCAACCGTCCAGCATCGAATCGAACCAGTTGGTCGGTTGCTCCGGCTCTTCCGCAGGAACCATCGGGGCAATCCGCCCGGTGTATTCCGCGTCGTTGCCCGCGTCAACCGCTGCAGGTCTTCCGATCGTATTGACGGCTATTATAATAGATGCAACGATTGCCACGACAAGAACATAAGCGGCGATGAAAATTTTGCCGCGCTTTCCGAGTTTTTGTCTGCTTTTGCGGATTGCGGGTTGCTTCACTTCCGAAGGCGCTTCGGACGCGGATACCGCTTTCGTGTCCGAATAACGGTCGTAAAATTCGTCTTCGCTCAAAACTCTCGCTCCGGGGGCGGTGCGATTGATCTGTGCGGCAAGATATTCGCTGTAATTTTTGGAAATATAGGATTCTTCGGTATTAACTTTGGAATCCGAAACATAATGCTCGGGTTCGGCAAAGTAGTTGCCGCGCGGCTCTCCCGCATGCAACGTCGGATAGCTTGTCGCCCGACGGGCGCGGCTGTTGCGTTTTTCCTGTTGAAAGCGATCATACGGAGTCAGCACGTCTCGGTCGGCGTGATCGAACTGATTGTACAGGGCGGCAACGTCTCTTCTCAGGGTTACCATTGGTTGTTCCTCCTAATCGGTCTCTCTATGATCTCTTTATCTTCGGTAATTTCGGATGTTTCAGATCCGTTCGGCGATTCTCAGTTTTGCGCTTTCGGATCGTTTGTTGATTTGTCGCTCCTCGTCAGACGCAACAATCGGCTTTTTGGTCAGGATCTCGATCTCTTTGCGCTTTCCGCAAGTACAAATCGGCATCCTTTTGTCGCAAATGCAGTCCTTTTCGAGTTCTTTGAACGCATTTTTGACGATTCTGTCCTCCAACGAGTGGAAGGTAATGACGGCGATCCGTCCCCCCTTTTCCAATCGGAGCGTGATCGCTTTGATAAACGCTTCCAACCCCTCCAGCTCTCCGTTGACTTCGATGCGGATTGCCTGAAAGACGCGCTTTGCGGGGTGTCCCGTCTGCTTCCCCTTGGGGTATGCCCGTTCGATCAGAGCGGCAAGCTGCAACGTTGTTTCGATCGGTGCTTTGGCTCGCTCGCGTACGATCGCGGCAGCGATTTTGGGCGCCAAGCGCTCTTCTCCGTATTCGCGGAAAATCCGGATCAGCTCCGCCCCTTCGTATCCGTTGACGACGTCGTATGCCGTCAGGCGTTGCGTCACGTCCATCCGCATATCGAGCGGTGCGTCCTTCATATAGGAAAACCCGCGTTCCGGGGTGTCAATCTGGGGAGAACTGACTCCCAAATCGAACAACGCTCCGCTGATGGAGGGAATATTGAGTCGGTCAAGGTGCGCGATCAGATTTTTGTAGTCGTCGTGCAGATAGGTCGTTTTGCCCTCATATTCTGCAAGTCGTACCTTAGCGTTTTCGATGGCGGAGAGATCGAGATCGCAAGCAATCAATCTGCCTTGGGCGCCGAGTCGATTCAGGATTCCTTCGGAGTGTCCCGCCCCGCCGAGCGTTCCGTCGACGTAGATTCCGTCCGGTCGGATCCTAAGCCCTTCGATTACTTCCCGATACATTACGGGGATGTGTCGGAACTCCATCAGTCGGCGATCTTTTTCCCTTCGTAATGTTCAAGCCCGACAAACGCTTTGTCAAAGCCCGTGCTGTCAACCAGGAAGCGACTGTTGTAATTGTCTTCGCTCCAGATTTCCAACCGTTTTTTGACCCCGACAAACATCACGCGTTTG
>DVOH01000023.1 GCA_018713745.1 Candidatus Stercoripulliclostridium merdipullorum
GCAGCTGATTTGTAATCAGCAGGTTGTTGGTTCGATTCCGATAGCCAGCTCCATACGGGTAGGTTCCCGAGCGGCCAAAGGGAGCAGACTGTAAATCTGTTGTCGATGACTACGGTGGTTCGAATCCACCCCTGCCCACCAAAAACACCTTGCGTCGCCGTAAGGTGTTTTTTTGCAAGTACGACTGATGCGGACGGAGGTTGCAATGCGACTGAATTATAAACATACGATAGCGGCGTGTTATGTCGCGTATATTGTCGGAGCGATCATTGCCAATTTTTTGCCGTTGTTGTTTGTAACGCTTTCGGGCGAATACAATTTGTCGATCACGAAGATTACGCTGCTTGTTACGCTGAATTTTGCCGTTCA
Organism: Candidatus Stercoripulliclostridium merdipullorum; assembly: GCA_018713745.1. Lineage (GTDB taxonomy): Bacteria > Bacillota > Clostridia > Christensenellales > DTU072 > Stercoripulliclostridium > Stercoripulliclostridium merdipullorum. The sequence goes on from DVOH01000023.1 coordinate 370, forward strand.
GCTGACGGTAGATCTGATCGGGGCTAAATTCTGTGCGCGCATCGGATATCGGACTTCGATCGTCGGGGCTCATCTGTTTGCCGCAGTCGGGCTGGTGTTTCTTGCGGTACTTCCGTCTGTTATGTCCGATCCGATGATCGGTTTAATCTTGGCAGTTGTCTGTTATGCCGTCGGCGGAGGAATTCTGGAAGTTCTGGTCAGTCCCATTGTTGAGGCATGTCCGACCGAGCGCAAGGCGTCCGAAATGAGCTTGTTGCATTCTTTTTACTGTTGGGGCTATGTCGCGGTTGTTGCGATTTCGACTGTCTATTTTGTGGTTTTCGGGCTCCGAAATTGGCGAATCCTTGCTTTGATCTGGGCGGCAGTTCCACTGCTGAATGCCGTTTATCTGATGTTTGTACCGATCGAGCGGCTCCCGGGCGACGAAGCGGAAAAGGGCGGATTCGGAAAATTAATGACGAACCGTTATTTTTGGATTTGCTGTCTGCTGATGTTTGCTGCCGGTGCAAGCGAACTTTCGATGAGCCAGTGGGCGTCCGCGTTTGCCGAAGCGGGGCTCGGTGTTTCCAAAACCCTTGGGGACTTGCTGGGCCCGTGTCTGTTTGCCGCCTTGATGGGATCGGCGCGCGGTTTGTATGCCAAGTTCGATCGCCATCTTAAGCTTCCGCGGATTTTGTTGATCAGCGGCGTGCTTTGTATGGCGTGTTATCTGACGGCGGCGTTGATCCCGCAACCCGTTGTTGCTCTGATCGGATGCGCTTTAACGGGTTTTTCGGTCGGGGTTCTTTGGCCCGGCACGTTCAGCCTCGGCGCGGAAAAAATCCCCCGCGGCGGAACCATGATGTTCGGTTTGTTTGCCTTGGCGGGGGATCTCGGCTGTACGGCAGGTCCGTCGATTGTAGGCTGGATCGCGGGAGGATCCGATCTTCAGACGGGACTTGCCGCGGCGAGCGTCTTTCCGGTGCTGATCGTGGTCGGCGTGTTGCTGTATTTAAACCGAATCCGGAAAGACGAGCGCAGTCTTATAAAGTAGGGATATATCCGTAGACATATTGGCGCATCGGGAACGTAACGTCGTATTCGGTGGGCTCGGCAAACATTCCGTATCCGTATCTGCGTAACGTCAGCGTGACGGAATCGCCGATGGATTTTTCCTGCATCAAAGTGTCAAAGGTCGTAGCGTCCGTCAGTTGTTTGCCGTCTACCATTACGATATAATCTCCGGTTTTTACGGTTCCGTTAAGAATATAAGGGGACAAACTGCCGTAGTTTTGATAATCGGAAATCTGATAAAGATAATTGGACGTACTGTTTTCGGTATAAGCGACGGTCGTAATCCCGAGTAATTTTTGTCCTTCGATATATCCGTAACCGTTGTACTGACTGTTGCCTGCCGTTTCGATCAAGGCGGTAGCGTTTTGTACGGCTGTGGCGACAGGGATTGCGTAGCCGATTCCTTCCACTTCGGTCAGCACGACTTTGGCGTTGACGATGCCGCTCAAAAGACCGTATTCGTCAAACAGCGCGCCGCCCGAATTGCCGCCGTTGATTGCGGCATCCGTCTGGAGCAGGGTCATCGAATATCCTTCGATGCGCGTCGTCCGTTCGGTCGCGCTGATAATTCCTTTGGTAACCGTTCCGCCCAAGGTTCCGAGAGCATTGCCGATGGCGATTGCGGATTCGCCGATCCGCACGGGAGATTGCTCGGTATCGCGAACGGTTGCGATACAAACATGTTCGGGCTTTTCAATCTTAATCACCGCAATATCGTCTTGCGGATTTCCGCCGACAAACAAAGCGTTTTTTTCCGTTCCCGAAGTCAAACGGACTTTGACCTCGGTTGCGTCTTCGACAACGTGCAGACAGGTCAAAATATAAACGTAATTTTCTTCTTCCGATAATCCGACGATAACGCCGCTGCCGGAGCTGCTGCCTTCGGCAAGCGTTGCATAAATTTCGACGACGCTGTCCCGAACCCGTTCGACAACGTCGGCTGTGGTTTGGCTGCTGTTCTCGGGGATCGGAGAACTCGATATATTGACGTTATAAGCATTTCCGGTTGAATTCGGGAGGGTAGGCGTTTGATCTTGGGAAGATTGCGCTCCGCCGGATTCGGTGGATTCCGGGAGAAGATCCGTTGACGCGCAACCGCTTAACAGGACAGCAAACAGAACAACGACAATGGCGATCGAAACGATACGCACGCCCCAAATACGCTTCATATAACACCTCATGTATCAGATGGTTCTATTAAACCACACAAATATGAAAAATATGAAACGATTCAATGAAAAAATACATTTCTGACAAAAATTTTTTCCTTTTTACAAGATCGGCAGATTTCCGTAGCCCGAGCGGCGATATACTTTTTTTACGCAAAGGAGGTTGTTATGTTGGAATACAAATTTCTCGACGGCGTGTTGTGCATTCGATTGCAGGGGGAGCTGGATCACTCGGTTGCTCCCGCGCTCAAACAGGAAATCGACGCTTTGATCGCGTCCGATCGGGCAAAGCGCGTTATCCTCGATCTCAGCGGGCTCAGTTTTATGGACAGTACCGGTGTGGGGCTTGTGCTCGGCAGATACAAAAAGTTGTCTCAAAAAGGGATTCCCCTTACCATACGCTCCCCGAGTTCGGTTGCGTCGAAGGTGTTGCAAGTCAGCGGAATTACAAAATTGATACAGATTATACAGTGAGGTAACCGATATGGATCAGATTTATCTGAAAGTCAATGCGCTTGCGGTCAACGAAAGTTTTGTCCGCGGCACGATTGCGTCTTACGCCGCCCGCGTCAATCCGACCATCGACGTGATCAGCGATATCAAAACGGCAGTGTCCGAAGCCGTGACCAACGCCATCGTACATGCTTACGAAATGGACGAGTCGAAAGAAATCGAAATAATCGCTTCGATCGATCGGGACGTTTTGCGCGTGGAAGTTAAGGATCACGGAATCGGAATCGAAAACGTTGCCGAAGCGATGACCGACTTTTACACGACCAAAAGTTTTGAAGAAAGAAGCGGTTTAGGATTTACGATTATGGCAAGTTTTATGGATAGTCTGGTCGTTGCGTCCGAACCCGGGCAGGGGACAAGCGTAACGATGACGAAGAAATTGAAAAATCGGCAGGTATTGTAAATGTTGGATTCCGAATTGACTTTGCAACTGATCGTCGAAGCGCAGGCAGGGAGCGATCGGGCGAAGCAGGAATTGGTCGAGCATAATCTGCCGTTAATCAAAAGTATCGTAAGACGCTACCGCAACAAGCAGATCGAGTACGAAGATCTGATGCAGCTCGGCACATTGGGATTGGTCAAAGCGATCAAGCATTTCGATACCGGCTACGGGGTGCGGTTTTCGACGTATGCGGTGCCGATGATTGCGGGTGAAATCAAGCGGTTTATCCGTGATGACGGGGCGATCAAAGTCAGTCGATCGATCAAGTCGAAGACCCAGCAGATCAATCGGTTTATCGATGAATATCGCGTAAAAAACGGCAAAGAGCCCACGGTAGAGGAAGTTGCCGAAGCGTTCGGTCTGGAAAGCGGCGAAGTTATTTTTTATATGGACAGCGCGCGTTATCCGTTATCGATTTATGCCGAGAGCGAAGAGGACGGATTGACGCTTGCCGACAAAATTGCCGGAAAAGGGACGCCCGACGACGCCATCGACAAAATGATGCTGAAAGAAGTATTGCTGTCGCTGGAGCCGCGCGAACGGAAAATCATCATGCTGAGATATTTCCGGGATAAAACACAAAGCGAAATCGCGCGGGAATTGGGGGTCAGTCAGGTTCAGGTATCGCGGCTTGAAGCCAAAATCCTTAAAAAAATGAGAGAACAGCTGGAAGGTTAGGTTTAAATTTTCCCCCGATGGCGACAATCGTTGCATCGGGGGTTTTTATGCGGAAAGATCTCAAAATCAAAGAAGAAATTTTTTTCCCCCGTCAGGAACGTGAAGGGGGAATCGGGGATGAACGAGCCCAACAAGGAATATCTGGAGTTGGTCCGTCGGGAAATGCCGCGGAGCAAACATCTTAAAACCATGTTTCGCGCCTTCTGGGTAGGGGGCGCGATCTGTTGTCTGGGTCAGGCAATTTCCGACCTGTATACGCTGTGGCTAAGCGATAGCGATCCCGACCGGATTCAGACATTGACGACGCTGACTTTGATTGCGCTCAGCGCGATTCTGACCGGCTTCGGTGTCTACGATAAAATCGGAGCGTACGGCGGCGCGGGCAGTATCGTGCCGATCACGGGATTTGCCAACAGCGTGGTTTCGCCTGCCATCGAACATAAACGTGAAGGCGTAATTCTCGGGCTTTGCACCAACATATTCAGTGTGGCGGGACCTGTTATCGTGTTCGGAATTTCGTCGTCGATTGTCGTCGGATTGATCGTTTTGATTTTCAAAGGGGCGTTTCAGGGATGAGAAACGGCAGAACCATCCGCTTTCGCTCTCCCGTGCTGATCGAAGCGACGGCGGCGACAGGCGGCGTAAAAGAATGTGAAGGCCCGCTCGGCAAATACTTTGACTACTGTCTGAAAGACGATTTGCTCGGACAAAAAAGCCACGAACTTGCCGAAATTAAAATGCACATCGGCACGATCAAGCGTCTCCTGAACAAAACGAAGCTGAAGATATCGGATATCGATTTTTGTTTTGCAGGGGATCTTATGGACGAAATCGAAGGCGCAAGTCTTACGATGCGGGATTTCGACGTGGGATTTTTCGGGTTGTACAATGCCTGTTCGACGTTTGCGGAGGCGCTGATTCTCGGTGCGACGATGCTGGATGCGGGGCATGCCTCCCGCGTTATCTGTTCGACGTCATCCCATTTTTGCACGGCGGAACGACAATATCGTTTTCCGTTGGAGTACGGCTCCCAACGCCCCCCGCTTGCGCAGTGGACGGTAACGGGATCGGGTGCGACGATGCTGAACAAACGCTTCGGAAAAGTTGCCGTCGTATCGGCAACGGTGGGCAGGGTCGTCGATTACGGCGTAACGGACACAAACGATATGGGGGCGGCAATGGCACCCGCGGCAAGAGATACCTTACTGAATCATCTTGCCAATACCGATAGCCGTCCCGAAGATTACGACCTGATCGCAACGGGCGATCTCGGCGAGGCGGGTTCGCATCTTATGCGGCTTTTAATGCGGGAAGAGGGGATCGAACTCGGCGAACGCTACGTCGATTGCGGCGCGTTGATCTTCAACCGCGTCGCGCAGGACGTCGGGCAGGGCGGGAGCGGCGCCGCTTGTTCGGCAACGGTATTCAACGGTTATCTGCACCGCAAAATGACGGAAGGAATGTATCGGAGAGTCCTGCTGATCCCGACGGGAGCTTTGCTCAGTAAAACTTCGGCTTTGCAAGGGGAAAGTATCCCCGGGATTGCGCACGCAGTATGTTTTGAGAGGGTAGAATGAACGGGTGGCTTGATTATTTGTTCGTATTTTTGACGGGTGGTACGGTGTGTATGTTGGGGCAAATCCTGATGAATACCACAAAAATGACTCCCGCGCGGATTCTGGTCGGATTTCTGTTGCTCGGCGTCGTATTGGAAACGGTGGGCGTCTTTGACGAAATCAAAGCGTTCGGAAAAGCGGGAGCTACCGTTCCGATTATGGGATTCGGAAGCGGTTTGGCAAAAGGCGCGATCGAAGGCGCGCTCGAAAACGGACTGATCGGCGCGATTACGGGCGGAACCGAAGCCGTCGCCGCAGGGATCGCGGGCGTTATTTTTATCGCCTTTGTCGTCGGCTTGATTGCAACGCCAAAATCCAAATAGAAAGGAACGGCGACTTGACAAAAGGCAGTGCAGCCGATATACTGATCCCATGGAATCGTTGTTTGAAAAAGGTCGGGTTGTCGTTATTCTTGACCCCGACCGTTTGTTCTATTTCAGCGGATATCGGAATCCGGATGCGGCAATGCTGTTGACCGAAGCGGGGAATTTTTATTGTTCGGACGCAAGAGTCAAAGAGGAAGCTTCTGCGTGCCTTCCGGACGGAATCGCTTTTGTCGACGCCGATCGCGGCAATTATCTCGAAACCTTACTGAATCTCTCCGTTCTGCAGAAGTCGTCGCGGATCGGCTACGAAGGCGACACCGTCAAAATGCGCGACTATCTGAAAATCGGCGGCACCGGGAAGCCGACCGAGGACGTCAGCGTCGCTCTTAACGCGTTGCGCGCGGTAAAAAGCAAGCGGGAACTTCGGTTCATCGTCAAAGCGCAAGGTGTAACCGACACCGTGTTCGGAGAAGTTGTGCCTCTTTTGCGAGAAGGGGTCAGCGAGCGCGAAATCGCCGCCGCGATTCACACCGCAATCGCGCAAAGAGGAGGCGAACTTGCATTCGATACGATTGTGGCATTCGGCGAAAATACCGCAAAGCCTCATGCCCATCCTTCCGATCGGGTTTTGCGATACGGCGATCCCGTAACATTGGACTTCGGCGCTAAAATCGACGGGTATTGCTCCGATATGACAAGGAGCTTATGCCTGGGTACGCCTTCTGCCCGTTATGCGGCGTGGTACGGATACGTTCTCCAAGCGCAAGAGCTTGCCCTGAAAGGGGTGCGCGCCGGGATGACGGGCGCCGCCTGCGACGAAATTGCAAGAAGCAGTTTTCGCAAAGAGGGACTGGAGCCTTATTTTACCCATTCGCTGGGGCATTCGCTGGGGATTGCAATTCACGAATCGCCCGTATTGAGCCCGCGCGAAACAAAAGTCATACCCGCCGGCGCCGTGCTCAGCGTCGAACCGGGGTTATATTTGCCGGGAGTCTTCGGGATCCGCATCGAAGATATCGTGGTTTTTGAAAATAATGGGGCAGATAACTTGACAAAATCCCCGAAACATTTAATAATATTATAGAAACAATTTACTTTGGAGGTAACCCCGATGGGATATATTTTAGCCGGTGATTTCAGAAAAGGCATTACGTTCGAGATGGACGGCACGGTACAGGTCATTGTTGACTTCCAGCACGTCAAACCCGGAAAAGGCGCAGCGTTTGTCCGTACCAAAATCCGCAACGTCATGACCGGCGGAGTCATCGAACGTACGTTTAACCCCAGCGAAAAATACGAACTTGCTCACATCGAACGCAAAAAGATGGAGTACAGCTACAATGACGGCGAACTCTACTACTTTATGGATACCGAAACCTATGACCAGGTTCCGCTCAACCACGATCTCGTCGAGGATGCCCTGAACTTCATCAAAGAAGGCAGTGCCGTCGAAGTCGCGTTTTACAGAGGATCGGCGTTTTCGGTCTCCCCCGAAAACTTTGTCGAACTGCAGATCGTCGAATGCGAACCTGCGTTGGCAGGTGCGACCGCACAACCCGGCTCCAAATCGGCAACGCTCGAAACGGGCTATAAGATCCAGGTTCCGCTGTTTATCAACGAAGGCGAAATGATCCGCGTCGATACCCGCACGGGCGAATATATGTCGCGCGCATAATCGACGGCACCGACCAATCGATCTTAAGAGGAGCAACCGCTCCTCTTTTTTTGTGTTAATACGGGGTGCGTCCCATATAATTATAGTATGTTGCGCACTTTGCTCGGCGCGTACGCCGATCGGATTTTGGATAACGTCTGCGAAGGGGAGCTTTGCGAAGTCCGTATTCGGACGGGGCGCCCCGTCGTTTTGCGGACGGCATCTTCCAGATTGTTTACGAATTGGTGTGCTACGCAACAAATTGTTGACGATATTGTATCTATAGCAACAGATTACTCCTTATATGCGCATCAGGAGGAAATGCTTGCGGGATACATACGCTATCGCGGCGGCATTCGGATCGGCGTCGGCGGAACGTATGTGGCGGACGGCGGTCGCCTTTGCGGCATAGCGCAGGTGTCTTCTCTCAACGTCAGGATTCCGCACGAAACAATCGGGGTCGGGGAGCGTTTTGCGGATTTAACGGAGGAGTTTGAAAATACGCTGGTACTCTCTCCGCCGTTCGGCGGCAAAACAACGTTGATCCGCGATATGGCGCGGATTCTGTCGGCGCGTTACGACGTAGTCGTTGTGGATGAGCGGTTTGAAATCGGAGGGCAGGGCGGATACACCTTCGGACCGCATATCGACTTTGTTTCGGGGGTGCCCAAGACACTGGCAATCGAAGGGATTTTGCGCTCCCTCGCGCCCGAAATCGTCGTGACGGACGAGTTGTATCCTCAGAAAGATCGACCTTTTCTGGAAGCGGTCGAACGCGCGGGAGTACGCTTGCTTGCCGGAATGCACGGTTGCAAAATAAAACGTTTTTTTGCGGAAAACAAGGAGTTTTCGCGGTGGTTCCGCTATGGGATCGAACTCAGTTATAAACCGATGCCGGGTAGCATAGAGTCTATTGTGAGGCTCGGACGTGATTAAATTTTTATGCGGCGCAGTGCTGATGATCGGATGTTTTTACGCGGGAATCCGCGTCGAAAAACATTATAAAACGCGGCGCGCGGTCGCGGAAGATTTTGTCGCGTTTCTCGGCTATGCCGAACGTGAAGTGCGCTTTGCCAAACGAAATCTGGTTGAACTGATCGGGGGATTTCATGGTAAAACCGCCGAGTTCGGCGCCCACCTGAAGCAGATTGCTTCGGCGCTCGGGGATCGGAGTAAACCCGAACCGATTTGTCGCTTTCTGGGCAAAGAGGAAAACGGTGTGGTGACCTCGTTTTTCAGGGATTTGTCCCGTACCGACGCGGCGGGTCAGCCCAAGTTGTTTGCCGCCTATCGCAGCCTTGCCGAAAAAATTGCGGGCGGCGCGGCAAAATTCCAAAAAGAAAAGGGGGAATTAACGAAAAAACTACTGACGCTCGGCGGTGTCGCCTGTTTGATCGTTTTTGTCTGATGAGTATCGATATTATTTTCAAAATCGCGGGCGTCGGAATCGTAACCGCTTTAATCAACAGCATCCTCGAAAAAAGCGACAAAAAGGAAATCGCCACTTTGGTCACGCTGGCGGGATTGGTCATCGTTCTGGTGATGGTTGTCGATCTGATCGGAACGTTTTTCGGCACGTTAAAGTCGATTTTCGGGCTATACTGATGGAAATTTTCCGCATCATCGGCGTCGGAATGGTCGGTTTGTTCGCAACCGTAATCCTGAAAGAAGTCAAACCCGAACTTGCCGTCGTTGCAAGTGTCGTTACGGGGATTGCGTTGTTGTATTTTGTGATCGAACCGTTTTCGAGTGCAATCGGTGTGTTTCGTTCGATTGCCGATCAGGCAAATCTCGACGCTTCTTTGGTCGGCGGTGTCGTCAAAATTATCGGAGTGGGCTATCTGACCGAATTTTCGGCGTCGCTATGCGAAGACTACGGCGTCTCTTCCGTCGGCAAAAAGATGCAGTTTGCCGGCAAAATTCTGATCCTGACGCTTTCTTTGCCCATGATTACTTCGATCTTTCGGTCGATCGGGGCTTTGCTGGGATGAAAACGACGTACCGATTGCGTTTGTTTGTCGGAGCAATGCTCTTCTTGGCGATTGCGGTCGCGGCGGCGATCGGATCGTTTTTCGACGGGGGGAGCCTTACTGTTGCCTATGCCGCCTCCGACTCCGATCTGACCCCCGAGCAACAACTCGAGCAGGAAGTGGAGCAGGGCATCGATCGCTTGATTTCGGGGGAATTGGAGGCCTTTTACGCCGCCTTGGAACAAAAAGACAGTCCCACATTCGGCGCGTTGCTTCGCGCCGTCATCGACGGGGACTTCGGTGCAAGCGGTGCCGAGCGTTTTCGTTTGATTCTGTCGGCGTTTCTGCCCGATTTCAAAACCGTTCTCGCGTCGGTTGCTTCCATTGTCATGTTGGGAGTGCTTTATGCCGTGCTCAGGCAACTCAACAGCGGATTTATAAAAGAAAGTACTTCAAAGGTCGTATATTTTGCTGTTTTCGGTGCGGTGCTTGCCATTCTGACTTCGGTTGTCATCGGCGCCGTTTCCGCGGCGGATCGCGTAATCGACACTGCCTCCAATGCCGTCAACCTGTTTTTTCCGGTGCTGATTACCCTGATTACGGCGATCGGAGGAGGCGGAACTGCGGGGATTTTTCAAACCGCCGGTGCTTCCGTCGCCAATCTTGCGGCAGGAACGATCAAGGCTGTCGTTATGCCGTTGTTTTTCGCTTCCGTCGTTTTTACCGTGATCGGCAGTATCAGTCCGAACGTTAGTTTGAATAAACTTTCCAAAGCCGCAAAGTCCCTTGCCAACTGGATTCTCGGAGGATTGTTCGGGATGATAGCCTCGTTTTCGGCTCTGCAGGGGATTGTCGGCGTCGGAATCGACTCGATCGGGATCCGTACGGCAAAATTTGCGCTTTCCAGTTATGTTCCGATCTTAGGCGGTTATCTCTCGGACGGGTTCGATATCGTGATGGCGGGAAGCCTTGTGCTGAAAAACGCGTTCGGATTTTCCGCGGTTGTCGTTCTGCTCGGACTGACGGCATCCTCCATCGTCGGCGTCGCCGTAACGGGGTTGGTGTTGCGCTTTGCCGGCGGGATTCTTCAGCCCCTCGGCGACGACAGAATTTCGGGGTTACTCGACTCGGTCGGGAAAAGTCTCAATATTCTTGTCGCAATGATGGCGGGTATGGTGTTTTTGGTTTGTTTTCTGCTGGTTCTGATGATTTCGGCGTTTAACGGGGGTGCGTTATGATTGCCGCTTGGGCGCTCGGGATTGCCGCCTCCGTCCTGATTGTCGCGCTTGCCGATATCGCAATGCCGGAAGGAGAGGTCAAAAAATATATCAAAGGGATCGCCGCCTTGCTGATCGTTGCCGCGGTTTTGCAGCCCTTGCCCGCATTGATACGGGGAGAAACCGCCGACGCCCTGCAACAGAGTTACTCGGACTTGGAAGATCGTTTGAGTCCGGATGCAACGTATCTTGCCGAAGTCGAGCGGAAAAACGACTTGCTGCGGATTGACGTTTGCAAGCGGAAATTACGAGCGGAGGGGATTGACAACGTATCGATCGCCGTGATCGGCACCGGGGAGGGGAAACTCGTTACGGTCGATCTCAGCGCGGCGTTCTTGCAGGAAGGCGCGTCGCATATCAATATGGATGAAACGATACGCAATACCGTATGTACGGTGTTCGGGATCGGGAGGAGTCAGACATTGATTACGGGAGGCAATTATGAAGTGGTCTGAATATGCTGAAAAACTGAAAAATCTGTACCAAAAAGCAAAAAAAATCAAACACATCGAAATTTACGTCGGCGTAGTCATAATCTGCATCATCGCCCTCATATATTCTACCGTGACCGTACGGAACAAGGCGTCGGACGAAAGTTCGACAGGGACGGCGGACGCCTTACAAACAGCCGAACTCGAACGGCGGCTGGAAGAAATACTCTCCGAAATCGATGGGGCGGGAGAGGTGGACGTACTGATTACGTTTGCCTCCTCTGCCGAAATCGTAACCGCCAACTCGACGACGACGCAAGTTACGCAAAATCAATCGGGTACGTCATCGACGAGTTCGACCAGCACGACCGAAACGCCGATTCTGGTCAACAACAACGGTCAATCGGAAGTCGTAGTCACCAAAGAAATTATGCCCGAAATTCGCGGCGTAGTGATTGTGGCGAAAGGAGCGAAAGACATCAAAGTAAGGCTTTCGCTGATCCGGGCGGCGCAGATAGCGCTGGGAGTCGATGCAAATGCAATAGAAATATTTGCAAAAAAATAAACACATCGTTTTGGAGGTAGTATGAAAGCGAACAAAAAGAAAATCATTGTTCTGGTATCGATGATTGCGTTATTGGTGGCAACGGGCTGTCTGAATTATTTTCTCAACGTCCGCAAAGCCGATGTCGATCAACCCGTCGATCAGACGACGCCGACGTTTTTTGCGACGTACCGCAACGACCGCGAAGTAACGCGGCAGCAGGAAATCGCATATCTCGACGAAATGATCGCAAGCGAAACTTCGAGCGCGGAAACCATCGCCGAAGCCGAAGCGCAAAAACTTGCCATCTGCCAGGCAATGGAAACCGAACTGGTGCTGGAAGGGTTGATCAAGGCAAAAGGATTTGAAGACTGCGTCGTGACGATCAGCACCGAAAACGTCAACGTTGTCGTCAAAGACGCCGAACTTACGGTCGAAGACGCCGCGCAGATTCTCAATATCGTCGTGACGGAAACGACGTTCACTGCGCCCGACGTTGTCGTAATCCCGTACGTATAAGGGGTGGAAACGAGGGAAAAGCGGAGGGAAACCTCCGTTTTTCTTATTTAAGACGAAGTCGGGGGAATTTGTTTACAACCGCCTTGAAATGTGCTATACTGACACTATCCGAAAATCGGAGGGGATTATGCAGGAATCGAGACCGCAAGTCATAGCCCGTTATTCCGGAATTATCGCGTCGATTGCCAACGGTGCCATCGACGAGATCGAAGGGATCCGACGGGAAGAAGGGCTTGTCAAATACAAATTCGGGCTGAAAATGCTGAAAGACCGCAACGTTCACGTTGACATCGAGGACGATCTTGTGATCATCGATATGTTCGTTGACGTCGACTTCGGTTACAGCATCCCCGAAGTCGTCTGCCTGTTGCAGGAAAAAATCAAAGCCGAAGTCGAAGCGGCGACCAAATTCAAAGTCAAAAAAATCAACGTAAACGTCGCAAATATCACATTCAGCGAGCCAAGACAATGACCGAATCTTTTACGCAAAGCAGAAAAAAAGCACGCGACTCAGCGTTCAAACTGGTTTACGAATACCTTTTTCTCGGTAAACCCAACGGAAAATCGTTCGATATTTTCACGGGGGTGGATATTTCCAATGCCGACCGCGAGTATATTACCGCCGTTTATTACGGCGTCATCGAGCATTATCACGATCTGATCGATCTGATCGAAACGTATGCCAAAGGATTTTCGATCGATCGGATTTACAAGCCCGATCTTGCGGCAATGCTGCTTGCCTGTTACGAAATAAAATATATGCCCGAAATTCCCGTATCGGTTTCCATCAACGAGGCGATCGAACTGGTCAAAACTTACGGCGCCGAAAACAGCCGCAAATTCGTCAACGGGATTCTCGGCTCGGTCAGCCGTGCGCTCGAAACTAAATAACGGAGGAATCGCAATATGCAACTGATCGACGGAAAAGCTACCGCAACCTTAATCAAACAACGTCTTGCCGACGAAATCAAACAACTGACCCAAAAATACGAGAGTGAAATCGGTCTTGCCGTCATTATGGTCGGTGACAATCCCGCCAGTCAGATTTACGTCGCAAACAAAATCAAGTCCTGCGAAGAAGTCGGGATTCACAGCGAACTGTTTCACCTTTCCGATTCGATCGCGGAAGAAGAACTTCTGGATATTATCGACGGGCTGAATCGTCGTGACGATATTCACGGCATTCTTGTTCAGCTTCCGTTGCCGCGGCAGTGCGATCCCGCCCGTGTGATCGAAGCGATCGCGCCCGAAAAAGACGTCGACGGATTTTCGTACGGGCAGATGGGACGCCTGGTTGCGGGCAAAGAGTCGTTGGTTCCCTGCACGCCGCGGGGTGTCATGGCACTGCTCGAGCATTACGGAATCCAACCCGCCGGCAAGCATGCCGTCGTCATCGGGCGCAGCAATATCGTCGGAAAACCGATGGCGCATCTTCTGTTGCAAGCCAACGCGACGGTCACGGTCTGTCACTCCCGTACGGCGGATCTTGCGCAATTCACTCGCATGGCGGATATCCTTGTCGTAGCGATCGGCAAAGCCGACTTCATTACCGGAGATATGGTCAAAGAAGGCGCCGTCGTCATCGACGTCGGGATGAACCGTCTGGAGGGACGGCTGACGGGAGACGTCGATTTCGCTTCGGTTTCGCCGAAATGTTCCTATATCACGCCCGTCCCCGGCGGCGTCGGTCCGATGACCATCGCCATGCTGATGTCCAACACGGTCGAAGCGTATCTTGCCCAACAACGTGGATAGGACCTATATCACCGTATCCGAACTTAATTTTTATCTTTCCGATCTGATTCAGAAGGAGGAACTCCTGCACAATCTGTCGGTGATGGGAGAAGTTTCGGGCGTATCGGTCAAAAATCACAATTTATATTGTACCCTGAAAGACGACGGCGCACAGATTCCTGTGTGCTGTTTCGGCATTAAAAGGACCTATCTTCCCCAAAACGGCGAAAAAGTACTGATTGTCGGAACGCCCGAGCTGTACGCGCCCTACGGGAAACTTTCTTTGATCGCATATACCATCGAGCCGGTCGGAAAGGGGAAACTGCATCAGGAACTGGAGGCGTTAAAAGCAAAACTCGCCGCCGAAGGGTTGTTTGCCCCCGAACACAAAAAGGAATTGCCCCAATATCCCCTGAAGGTTGCCGTCGTGACCAGTCTTGCGGGTGCGGTAATCAACGATATCCGCAGCACGGTGCGCCGCTATAACGGTCTGATCGATCTTTTGGTCGTCGATGTTCAGGTACAAGGCAAAACGGCACCCCGCGAGATCGCCGAAGGTTTGCGCCGTGCCGATGGGGCAGGACAGGATGTCGTGATTCTTGCCCGAGGCGGAGGATCGTTTGAAGACTTGATGCCGTTCAACAGCGAAGAAGTTGCGCGTGCGATTTATGCGATGAAAACGCCGGTGATTTCCGCAGTCGGTCACGAAACGGACGTATCGATCAGCGACTTTGTCGCGGATGTCCGCGCTTTGACGCCGACGGCGGCTGCCGAGTTGGTTGCGTTTTCGACGGCGGATACCGCTCGGCTGTTCACCGATCGCTTGGAAGACGCGGCGCGGATTCTTGCCTTCCGGCTCAAGGAGTCGCGATTCCGCACGACCGACGCTTTCCGCAGATTGGCGCACCGGATGGAAGTCCGTTTCGAGCGTTACCGTACCCGCGTGATTTCGTCGACGGAACGCGCGGGAAGCGCAATGCAGCAGGCAATCGGCGGGGGAGAGTTACGATTGCAGAAAGTGCTTGCGACACTTTCGGCACGCAATCCCGCGGCGCTGTTGCAAAGCGGCTATTTCAAAGCGCAGTCGGCGGACGGCATGCTGACGCGTGCGTCGGACTTTGCCGAGGGTAAAACGTTTCGGCTGTATGCCGCAGACGGCTATGTCGACGCGATCACGACACATGTCGGACAAAACGATACCAAACAATAGGGGATTTGCCATGAATTTCGAACAGAACCTGCAAAAATTGGAAGCGCTGGTAGAATCGCTTCAGAATCCCGCCCTCGGGATGGACGAAAGTCTTAAAATTTATGCCGAAGCGATCGAGTTGTCCAAAACCTGTATCGACGAACTTCGTTCCAAAAAAGGGAAATTCGAACTGCTGACCAAAGAACTCGAGAGGCTGAATTTAGATGTCGACGTCGAAGAGGACTGAATCGAAATGGCAGGCGCGGATCGAACGGAAGATCGCGCAATGTCTTGAACGCATCGATCGGATGACCGATCCCGAACTGGCGGAAACGATGCGCTACGCGCTTTCTTCGGGCGGAAAACGCATAAGACCCGTTCTGATGTATCTTGCCGCAGATGCTTTCGGCGTACCGCCCGAGGCGGTGGACGCTTATGCGTTGGGACTGGAGTTAATCCACAATTATTCGTTGGTGCACGACGACATGCCCGAAATGGATAATGACGTCGAACGCCGCGGCAAGCCAACGGTTCATGCGAAATTCGGCGCAGGCAAGGCTCTGCTGTGCGGTGACGCATTGCTGAATTACGCATACGAAACGATGGCGGAAGAAGGAGGACGCGCCGATCTGATTCTGATGATAGCTCGCGCGGCGGGAATCGGCGGTATGATCGGAGGACAGTCTCTCGACGTTGCCGACCGGTTGTGTACCGAAGAAGCGATTTTTGAGATGTACCGCAAAAAAACAGGCGCGCTGATTTCGGTCGCCGTTGCCCTTCCGGCTAAGATTGCGGGGATTGCCGCCGAGCGCGTGATGCCGATTGCCGATGCCGCGGGGCTGATATTCCAGTTGGTGGACGATTGTCTCGATTTTCAAGACGGAAGAGATATCGCGGCGGGAAAAGTTACCTTTGCGACACGCTTCGGCTACGAGGCAGCCGCCGCCGAAATCCGACGCCTCGACGAGGAAATGTCCCGATCCTTTTCGGCGGTTTCCGTTGCCGAAGACAGCGATTTTGCAGTATTTTTGAAGGATCTCACGCATAGAATAATTTAGTTGCATCACGCTAAAATATATGTTATACTGTAGCTATCGAAACGGTGGCGCAGTATTCTAGTCAGGTGCGATTCAATCGAGGACGGGGTTAAAATACCGTTAAAGAGCATATCGATGAAGTTTCTTGTGTCGGCTTGGTTTGCCCAAATCTGGGCTGATGCTGGGAGTTAAGATTCTTGGGCGTCCGATAACGGCATATCGGAGCCGTCCCAATTATCGCGGAGACCTATCTCGGTGGAGTTTCGATTCTACTGAATAGGGTGAAACCTGCAATGCGGTAACAAATAGCTGTGTGCAGTGTAGCTTGCCTTGAGTGGATCCGCGCGGATTAGGGAGCCGGGCAAATCGCCGTACGCGAACGGCGGCATGCCTTTGCCTATGAAACGCGGTCTGCAAAAGAGGATAGGTTGTATCAAATCTGTCAAAGAAATTTTCTAGACTGTTTTAGGTTAGGGATTATAGTGTGCTCTCAGTGGCGATTCGGTTGTACATCGAGTAATCCTGTACTGCGCGGCTTAAAAGGAAACTGCCCGGACGGCGACGACGGGTGTCGCGTAGGGAAACCCTACCGAACCTTATGGCGCAAGGTTTACCTAACTTATTGCCACCGTTTCAACCTTTTTTCGGAGTGTAAGCGTGAAACAACACCTGCAACCAAAATCCAATCGGACGGCAGAACTTGCCGAAAGCGATTCTCCCGCAAAAATCTCCCCAAAAGATTCTTCCGCGAATGTTGCCGAAGAGGGCGGCGTAAATCGGAAATCAAAAGATTCGGCCGAAAAGTCCCAGAAAAAACCGAAACTTTCCAAGTCCGCAAAATGGACGATCAAAATCACGATCATCAGCTTTGTGCTGTCCATCGTATTTTCGTTTATTTCAGAAATTACAAGCGATAAAGCGCATATCAGTATCGCGTTTATTCTGCTGATTCTGTTGATCGTCATCAGCATTATTGCCGATGCCGTCGGCGTTGCGACGACTTCATGCGATCTCGCACCGCTTCTTGCCATGGCGGCCCGTAAAGTGCGCGGCAGCAAAAACGCAATCATTCTTGTCAAAAATGCCGAACGCGTCAGCAATATCTGTTGCGACGTGATCGGGGATATCTGCGGCATTGTCAGCGGTGCTTGTACCGTAGCGATTGTACTCAAATTGTTTGCGGACGGCGCGACCAATGATTGGGCCACGATTATTTTTTCGAGCGTTGTAGCCGCCTTGACGGTCGGCGGAAAAGCGGTGATGAAAGGTGTTGCCGTCAAAAACAGCAAAGAGCTCGTTATGTTTGCCGCCCGCTTGATCGGCATCTTTTACCGTCCGAAATAAGATGCGGATCGATCAGTATTTGTTTCTGTCGGGGTTTGCACGTTCCCGCACGCACGCAAGCAATCTGATTCGTCTGGGCAAAGTGTTGCGCAACGGAACCCCCGTCGAAAAGTCAGCAACGGAAGTCGGTGTCGGCGATACCGTCGAAGTCATTGCCGACGACGACTATGCCTCCCTCGGCGGAGTCAAGCTGAAAAAAGCCCTCGATCGCTTCGGCATTACACTCGACGGTGCCGTTTGCATCGATATCGGCGCTTCCAACGGCGGGTTTACCGACGTCATGCTGCGCGCGGGTGCCGCCAAGGTTTATGCCGTCGACGTAGCCGAATGCGCTTTGCCCGAAACTTTGCAGGAAGATCCGCGCGTCGTCGTCAAAGATCGCCTCAATGCCCGTTATCTGACGTTTGAGGATATCGGGATTCGTTGTGATTTTATGTCGATTGATGTTTCGTTTATTTCTTTAAAGACGATTTTACCGGCATTGCTACAGTTTTTTGCTCCGGGCAGCCGTCTGGTCGCTTTGATTAAGCCGCAATTCGAGTGCGGCAGACAACATCTCGGAAAATCGGGCGTCGTGATTTCGGAGCGCGTCAGACAGAGCGTTGTCGACGATATCGTTTGTTATCTGAAAGCGCTGGGATTTTTTGTGCACGGTACGATCGAAGCGCCCCATCCC
>DVOH01000024.1 GCA_018713745.1 Candidatus Stercoripulliclostridium merdipullorum
AGAGGAAGATTACTGATTCCGACGCCGCCGAAAGGCGGCTTTGTCTTATCGTTTTTTGAGTGGGAATCGGGCGCCGTGGCGGCGGTTTTAACGTCGAAATCCCACCCTTAAAAGAAATAAATCGTAAATCAGCCCCGAAGTTCTTGCTATATATTATTTATATATGCTATTATAATTTCGCATAACTAAGTTAGCGAGGACTTTTTATGATGAAAACCTTTAGACTTGCCGGCAAACGTTGGTTTGTTGCGACGGTATTATTGCTGTCGGCGTTGGTCCTTTGTATGGTTTTGGTTTCGTCGGGCGCGCCCGTAGCGGCGGCACAGGACGAAATTCCCGTGCGTCAGGACGAAGAAGGGCTGTTGGCGTTTTCGGTCGATACCGGCAGTTATGTATCGGGCGTGGCTTACGTCGGCGCTTCGTCGGCGGATATGCCTGCGTTTCAGTTGATTCCGGGTGCGATGTCGGGCGATATCGCCGTCAATGCGGTCGAATATTTTTACCGTTGGCAAAACGGCGTCGAGTATGACGAAAACGACGGAGATTGGACTTCCCTCGGCAACGTCAACCCCGAAACCAACGCCTGCGAATTCATCCCCGAAAGTCTGATCGGCGTCAATACATATTACAACAAATATGTCTTTTTCAAGGCGCGCTATCTTGTCACCGAAGAGGACGGTCAGCAATATTATCTCGAATATCAAAATCCCGTTTTTGTCGATCTGATCTATCTCAAATCGACCGGGACCGACGATTTTTCAATCAAAGACATCACTTCCACCTATAAAGTCGGCAGTGCGGACGTTACGTACGACTCCCAGTATTCCTCGCCCTGGGTTTCGACGTCGATTACTTTCCGCGTCACCCTTGCCGACGAATCGCTTTCTGCCGCCAATGTTTGGTATGAGCTCGGCGATCAGCCCGCGCGTCAGGCTTCTTTGGTTGACGACGGCGACGGAACGTACTCCTTTGTCGCAACCGTAGCCGAAAGTTATCGCGGTGAAGTGTATTTCTATGGCGGCAGTCCCGACGGGACACAGTCCTCTGCCTATTCGGGACGCAGAGCCATCCAGCTCGACGTAGCCACCCCTCAAATGGCGATTTCGGCATTGTCCAACGGGCAAGAATATCATCCCGGCACCTGGGCAAGCAACAACGTCGTTTATTCCGTCAGACCCGATCCCGACAGCACGCCCAACATTTCCGGCGCACTGTTCTATTTCAAAACACAGGACATGGACGAATGGCAGGAAATGTCCTCCCAAGCAGACGGCAGCTATGCGTATACGTTCGCCGAGACCACGCTCGGCGTGCAGTTCAAAGCGGTCAGCCTTGCCGGCAAAGAAAGTGAGGCAACCGACCCCCGCGACGTCCTGATCGATCCCGTTACCCCCGATCTTCAGTTGTCGGCGACCGACGGCGACGGCATGAAGATTCTGTCGATGGGCTCCGAAAGCGCAAGCGGCTTCCGCGTCGGCTATGCCACGGACAGCATCCGGTTCGTTTTGTATAACGGAGCCGCCGATCAGCAATCCCGTATCACCTATCAATACAAACTTCAAGGGCAGGGCGACGACGCTTATGTCGATATCAACGAAACCAACGGCGCGTTTGTACTCAGCCACTCCCACAGCGCGACGGCACCCATCGTCGACCGTACTTACGTTTTCCGCGCGGTATCCCAGGCGGGGTTGACCGACGGCGCCGAATTTACCGTTACGGTTGTGCCCAAAACGTTTGAATTTTCGATGGAAGACGTCGATCTGACCCCCAACGATCAGGGCTGGCTGAAAGACGATATCGAACTGATTTTCCGCGTACCCAACTTCTTCCCCGCAAACCGCGCTTCCGAGTACGACTTCTATTCGCAGCTCGGCGAAGACAATACCTCCTTGACCCGCGTCGAAGCCGTCTTTGTCGATACGGCAGACGGCTACAGCCGTTTCCGCGTCGTCGTCGACACGCTGCTCGACGGGACCAAACCCCTCCGCTTCTATGCCATCAACAAAGCGGGCAACAAGTCGGAATGGCTTTCCCTTCTTTATGAAGGCAACCCCGTTCGCCTCGATAACCGCGATCCCGTTGCCGAAGTCGTGCGTCAACTCGATCCCGACGGTCATATTCTTGCCGAAGGCGATTGGGCAAACGGCGCGATTAAAGTTACGCTCAAACCCCGCGCCGAAGGCTCCTCCGCAGACAGCCCCGAAGCCAATATTTCGGGCGTCCGTTGCTTTACGCGCATTAACGGATTCAATACCGACGAAATCGTCATGCAGGACGGCGTCTTTGTCAAAACTTTTGACACCTCGGGCGTTTATCGGTTTGTGCTGATCAGCGGAGCGGGACGCGAAACCGTTATTTCCGTTTCGATCGACATCGAAACCAAAACTTCCATCGAAGTCATGCCCGGCGGAATCGTCGCCACCACTTCGCTCGGGACCGAAATTCCGTACGACGGATCGGTGACCATCGCGCAGGACGTTACCGTTACCTTCGATACCAACCAGAACGGACACTTCCTCGTGTATTTCCGCGACGTCACCAACGTTTCCGACATCAGCGTCGAC
Organism: Candidatus Stercoripulliclostridium merdipullorum; assembly: GCA_018713745.1. Lineage (GTDB taxonomy): Bacteria > Bacillota > Clostridia > Christensenellales > DTU072 > Stercoripulliclostridium > Stercoripulliclostridium merdipullorum. The sequence continues at coordinate 2,568 of DVOH01000024.1, forward strand.
CTTTCGGACTATACGATGAGCGGGGACGAAACCTTGTTTGTCGCCGCACCCTCGGACGGCGCAACGACAAGGGTATTTGACGTCATCCTCGTATCCAAGGCTTATACCTACGACGGTCAGCGCGCAATGACCGAGCGGCATCGTTTGACGTTCCGCTACGACGTCGTCGACTTTGTCTTAACCGTCGATTATACCGCAACGTCCGACTGGGTCTCTTCGATCGACTTTGCGTTTTCTATCTCCGATCCCTCGGTGACCGTCACCAAATATCAGATGCGCCTGATGGACTATCAGGAAGGCGTCTGGGGCGAGTGGATCGATCTCAACGAAGTCGACCTTTACAATCCTTCCTATACCTTCCAGGGCGTCATGCAGTCCTATCGCGGGATCGAAGCGGGACGTTCCTTCCGCGGCAAAATCGAGTTCCGCGCCCTCAACAAGGCGGGATATCCCTCCAACGAAGTCGGACCCGAAACCGTCATTATGGTCGACAGTTCGATTCCCGATCCGTTCTATGCCGTCGCACAGACGATCGGTGACTTCGATATCGGGGCAAATTCCCTCACCGTATACAGCAAAGAGGACATTTTCCTGCGCTCTTCCGCCAAGTCGGGAGATCCGCTCTTCGATCGTAAATCTCCTATAACCTATTACTATAAAGTGCTCGAATCGGCAGACGCCGTCTTGCCCGCATTCGATATCAATACCTTTACCGCTTTGTCCGAGGACGCTTCGATCAACCTCGCCAACGGCTCGGTGTACGCGATTTACGCCGTCAACGGATTGTCCGCCAATTCCATCCGCAAGTTTATCTTCGTCAAACAGGTCGAAACCACTTCGGGGTATATTCAAGGCGGGATCCTCGGGCCTACCGGCAACCTCGAATTCAACTGGTCCGACCGCGCCGAAGTCAAAATTACCGCCCATTCCGACACCGCCATTTCCATCTGGTACCAGATCGGCGACGGAACCTGGGAGCGCTACGAAGAAAACGGCAATCCTTATTTTGCCGTCAACGACAGTTATAATGTTACAAAGAGTATCTGGTTCCTCGGAGAAGCCGACGGAACGCGGCCTACCGCCATTGTCGGCAATCTGAACGATACCGTCCGCTTCCGCATCACCAACCGTGCAGGTGACGTCTATGACGATCTCCCGCGCGTTCGGATTCAGATCGACGTCGACAGCCCCGACTTTACCATCGACGCGATGATCGGCGATCAGATTCTGACCGATTTCGATCGCTGGTACAATCAGGCGATTCAGCTCCGCATTACGCCCGACAGCCCCGATCAGAATCCCGGCGGCGTCAAGTACAGCTACTGCCTAAACAACGAAAACGGACAGTATATTCCCCTCAACGTCGGAGCGACGTTTATCTCCACCGACTATCTGACGGGCGAAGGCTATGACGGCAACGGCGAATTTACCGTATATATCAAAGCCGTTCCCAATGCCAATACGACCAAAGTCGTCATCCGTTCGATTACCTTGCGGATCGACAAAGTCGTCCCCGACTTTAATCTGAAAGGTACGGTAACGATGGCAGGGGGCAGCACCAAAACGCTTGCTTCGGGCGAATGGACCAATGCCGACGAAGTCCGCATCAGTCTCGAAATCCTTGCCGAAGGCGCTTCGCAGATCCGATATTTCTATCATTTCGGCGATATCAACAACGTGACCGAGTGGCCGGCGGGCGGATATGTTTCGCAACGGATCGAAACGGTTTATGTCTATGCCGAAAACGAGGCGGGCGTTCGCGTGGAACGTGAGTTCAGCGTTAAGATCGACAAGATTCCGCCCAAGATCAACTCGGGCAGCATCAAAAACAACGAGAACGACCCCGACAATCCTTATCGTTATTATATTGATCAGGTGATCACGTTCGAGGAAGAAAACCTCAAAGAAGCCCGTTATAACAATTTCCCGCTGACCAACGGCGCGGTGATCGCCACCAACACCGTCGATAACAGCAACGGCGGGTATGTGCATATCGTGGTAGAGGATCTTGCCGGCAACAAAACAGAACTCAAATTCTATATGACGGTGTTCGATCTCAACGTCAACACGATTACGTTGAGCGACGCCGACATCGCGTTGCTCGAACGCTTCCAAAGCGATTTCAACAACGCGGCGTCGACGCTTACGGCATCGCGCAGAGAATACTTCGATACCTATATCGGCCGTCTGTGGGATCGCGTCGCCACCCTGCAGAAAGAAATCGACGAGTATCGTCAGTTCCTCGAACAGGTTAACATCCGCGTCAGCTTCGAACTGAAGTCCGACTTTGCGGATATGGAAAAATATTATAACTATTTCAACACCGACGACGTCACCGTTCGTTATCCCGAATGGCAACAGAAAAAGATTCTGGAAGGCGTGTACGCCGGCTATTACAGCAAGCTGGATTCCGAATACAAAAAGCTGCTTGCGCAGATGGAAACCATCCGTACCATCGAAAAACAAGCGACCGCACTGCCTGCCATCAACGTGGTGGAAACATCCGATTATCAGGAGATTCTCCGCGTTTACAACGCCTATGACAGCCTGACCAACGATCAGAAGAGTGTGTTCCAAGCAACGCTGTATACCAAACTGACCGAAATCAAGCGGCGTTGCGAAGTGTTGCTGCTACAGGATTCCTCGACCGGTATCTCGATCAACGGCGACGATCTTGCCGCAGGCGCGACGATCGAAGTCGTTTCGTATGACAAGAAGTCCGAACTCTTCAACAACGCACAGCTTGCCATCCTCGAAACCGTCAGCGAAAACGATCCGCGCGCCATCGTCAGCATCAGCAAAGTCGGACTGACCGGATACGGCTCGCAGTTCGATACCGGTACGATTACGGTGTCGCTCCCCATCCCCGACGACTTCCTCAATTATATTTACTTCGACGTCTATAAACTCGGCGCCGACGGAACGATCACACCCATTGCCGACACGACGATTGCCGGAGACGGAAAGAGCATCTCCTTTGAGACCAATCAGCTCGATACTTACATCCTGGTCACCAAAGCCAATCTGACCGTCCGCGAAAAATCCAAAGAGATCTACGGGACGTTTGCCGGGATCGAAATCGACGCGACGCTGTTGACCTACATTACTTATGCCGCATGCGGAATGTTCGGACTTTTGGTTCTTATTATGATCATTATGGGAATCCGGAAGGGACAATTCCTGCGCCGCTACAACAAGAGCTACAAATACGGTCTTGCCAAACGCGGGATTGACAACATTCCCAAAGGCAACCCCGCGCCTTACGCCAACCCCGTACATGAGAGCGAACGGATGAACTTTGAGCAACGCGTTTACGAAAAGAAGCGTCGCGCCAAAAAAAACAGAATCAAATAACCTGAACAAGGAGGAGACGATATGTCAGCAAAAGCGCAAGCGTTTGTCAATTTCTACGCCGCGATCGGAACACTCGAAAAATTTGTCGAGCTCGACCCGCAGGCGAAAGAAATTGCAAAATCCTACAACCTCACCATTCGGTTTGACGTCGGCGGAGGCCCCGACGGACTGCTGATTTTCAAAGACGGCACCGTACAGGCGATCCCTTATGACGGCAGAAGAGTCGACATTCATCTCATTTGCCCGACGCCCGAAAAATTCAACGACGTCGTTGACGGCAAAGCCATGCCGCTTCCCGTAAAAGGGCTGTTCAAAACCCTTAAGTTTATGGGCAGCAAAACCGCTCCCTTTAGCGTTCTGACCGACCGGATGGGTGCGCTGATGCGCCAGAAAGAATTCAAGGATCAAGCCGAAAAAGATCTCAGCACCAAGCTGAAATTCTATGCGATGGTGGCAGGGCTTGCTCAGGTTGCCAATCACGATCCCATCGCGCAATATGCGATGAAACGCATTGTCGACGGCGAAATCAGTATCGAAATCCTCGGCGAGTGCGCCGCAACGCTGATCAAAAAGGACGGTCAGCTGACTTGCGTACGTCAACCTTCGCAAAAAGGCAGAGCGTTTATGCAATTTACCACGCTCGAAATCGCTGCCGGCGTAATCGACGGCAAACTCGACGCAATGAGCTGTATCAGCGACGGGTCGCTGATCACCAAAGGGCACATGCTGATGCTGGATAACGTCAACAAAATCCTCAACATTCTGCCCAAATACCTTTCGTAAGAGTCAAGGAGTTACCGCTATGACGTATGTTTATCCCAAAAATGTAGAAACCATGAAACGTGCCGCCAAAGTGATTCCGTGCGGCGTTTACGGGCATCTCGGTCCCGGCGAAGGATGTATGATTCCCAGCTCGGCATATCCGTTTTTCGTATCCCGCGCCAAGGGCAGCGAAATGTGGGACGTGGACGGCAATCATTTTATCGACTATATGTGCGGTTACGGCCCCAATGTTACGGGTTATTGCGACGAAGACGTCGACCGTGCCGCTCTGGAACAGATCAAGCTCGGCAACTGCACGACGCTGCCTTCCCATATCATGGTCGACTTTGCCGAATTGCTGACCTCGACCGTTCATAAGGATTGGGCGTTCTTTGCCAAAAACGGCGGCGACGTTACGTCGTTTGCCGTCATGGTTTCGCGCTACTATACCGGCAAAAAGAAGATTATTTTTGTCAACAATTACTATCACGGCGTTGCACCCTGGACGCAGAAGCCCGACACCCCCGGGACGTTGATTGACGATTGTAAGCACGCCTTATATGTCGATTTCAACGATGTCGAAGGGCTTAAGAAAGTTATTGCCGAAAACAAGGACGATATCGCCTGCTTTATTTCCACTCCTTATATGCACGGCAACTTTATCGACAACGTTTTGCCCGCGGAAGGATACTGGCAGGCGGTGCGTAAACTTTGTACCGAAAACAATATCGTCCTGATCGTTGACGATATTCGCACAGGCTTCCGCTTGAGCCTCGAGGGGTCGGATACTTATTTCGGATTTGAGGCAGACCTTATCTGCTTCTGTAAAGCCCTTGCCAACGGTTATAACGTGTCTGCGCTTTGCGGCAAAGAATTTTTGCGCGGCGCCGTCAGTGCCATCCCGTACACCGGCAGCTATTGGATGAGTGCGGTGCCGTTTGCCGCGGGGATTGCCAATATCAACAAACTCAAAGCCAACAACGCCTGCGAACACTTTGAAAAAATGGGGACGCGCCTCAACAACGGCGTTATGAAAACGGCAAAGGAACTGGGCGTCGACCTGCGGATCTCGGGCGCACCGGCATTGTTCTACTGGCGCATCAATGACGAACTCGGCAACTTCCTCCTGCATCAGGAGTGGATCGCGGAGTGCGTCAAGCGCGGCGTATTCCTGACCAATCACCACAATCACTTCATCAATCTTTCTCTGACGCCGGCTTTGGTCGACAAGACGATCGAGATTTGCTCCGAAGCGATGCAGGTTATGGTCAACAATCACCCCGAACTGTACAAATAAGCATATCGGACAAAAAAGGGGACCGCGCGCGGTCCCCTTTTTTGACGGAAGAGGAGTAGTTATGGAAGTCATCACAGTCGTTGCCGCCGTGATCGCGGCGATTGCCGCCGTTGCGGCATTGATCGTCGCGCTGAAAAAGCAAAAAGCAACGGGACAAAACACCGATCTCGATCCCGTCCTGCGGGAAATCGGGGCAGAAGGCGCGCGGGTGCGCAGCCATGCCGAGACTGTCAACAAAATTACGACGGAAACCTTGTATGCCGGCGTTCGGGAAACCAATCAACAGGTATTGGGTACGGTCAAAGCTATGAGCGAGCACAGCGCGGGGCGGATTGCCGAAATGAAGGACGAACTTTCGAAGTCCCTTGCCGAAATGCGGGTCAACATCAAAGGATCGCTGGACGAGGTGCGCGCCGACAATGCAAAGCAACTGGACGAGATGCGCAAGGTCGTCGACGAAAAGCTGTCCGCAACGCTCAGCGAGCGACTCAATCAGTCTTTCGGCGTGATTTCGGAGCGGCTTGAGGCGGTTGCCAAAAACCTCGGTGAAATCAAGAGCCTTGACAACGGGATCAACGATCTGAAGCGTGTCCTGACCAATGTCAAAACGCGGGGAACGTGGGGAGAAGTTTCGCTCGAAGCATTATTGTCGGAGTTGCTGACGCCCGATCAGTATGCAAGAAGCGTGTGCGTCAAAAAGGGATCGGCAGAGCGTGTTGACTTTGCGGTGCTGCTTCCCGAAGACGTATGCCTTCCGATCGACGTCAAATTTCCGGCGGAAGACTATTTAAGACTTTCGGAAGCGTTGGAGCATGCCGACCGTACGGGCTACGACGAGGCGCGTAAAGCCCTTGCCGCCCGGATTCGGCAGGAAGCGCGCAGTATTTCGTCCAAATACGTCAATCCGCCCCGTACCACCGATTTTGCCGTTATGTATCTGCCGGTCGAAGGGCTGTATGCCGAAGTGCTTCGGATGGACGGACTGATGGAAACGCTTCAGAAAGAGTACAAAGTGATTCCGGCAGGCCCCACCAATTTTGCCGCCCTTCTCAACAGCTTGCGGATGGGGTTCCGCACGCTGACCATTCAGAAATACAGTCGGGAAGTCTTTGACCTCTTCCAAAAATTCGCCAAAGACTTTGACACCTTCAGCGATCTGATCGTCAAAGCGCAGTCACAGGTCGAGTCGGTCAACAAGACCCTGGAATCGGCAGGGCACCGCACCCGTCAGATCCGCAAAAAGCTCGATCGCGTCGGCAACATCGCGCTGCCCGAAGAGGAAGAGACGCCGGGCTTGCCCGTCGGATCGGAGGACTGAGCATACAAAATCGCGGGGAGAAACCGCGGTCAAACAGTTTACAAATCAGTCAAAATGCGCTATCATATTTAGGATAAAGTAAAGGCACCGGAGAGACCATGGGCAAAACCGTTCTGACCGAAAAAGAAATCGCGCTTGCCGTCAATCGCATCGCTTACGAAGTCGTCGAGTCCCTCGGCGATCGTGACGATCTTTGCGTGGTCGGGATCCGCTCGCGCGGTGTGCCCCTTGCTTTCCGCCTTGCTCAAGCGATTGCGACGGTTACGGGCGGGCAAGTTCCTGTCGGAATTTTGGACATTACCGTATTCCGTGACGATCTGATTACGGCATCCACCATTCCCGAAGCGCGTTCGACCGAGATCGACTTCGACGTCAACGGCAAACGGATTGTATTGGTCGACGACGTACTGTTCACGGGCAGAACGATTCATGCAGCGATCGCCGCGCTGATGCAACTGGGGCGTCCCGCTTTGATCCGCACCGCGGTACTGATCGACCGCGGTCATCGCGAACTTCCCATTCACGCCGATTTCGTCGGAAAATCGATCGATACCCTTTACGGAGAGAGTGTTGACGTTTTCCTTTCGGAAACGGACGGACAAGACATTGTCAAATTAAAAGGCTAAGTGTTTTGGCACTTAGCTTTTTTTTCATACTTGAGAGGTAACCTATGAAGCATCTTTTGGGACTCAAAGACGTCGAAGCGGCAGAGATTCGCGAAATTCTCGACACTGCCGTCAGCATGAAAAAACTTCTGCGGCAAAACGTCAAAAAACTCCCCCAGCTGCAAAGCAAAAGCGTCATCACGCTGTTTTACGAGAATTCCACCCGAACGCGGGTATCCTTCGAGCTTGCGGCAAAGTATATGTCTGCCGCGACCGTCAACGTGTCGGCATCGACCAGTTCGGTGCAGAAGGGCGAAACGCTGATCGATACGGGCAGAACCCTTGACGCCATGAAGACGGACGTCGTCATTATGCGGCATCCGATGGCGGGCGCGCCCAAGCTCTTGTCCGAGAACGTTCGCGCTTCGGTCATCAATGCCGGGGACGGGATGAACGAGCATCCCACTCAGGCACTGCTCGATATGTTTACGCTGTACGAAAAATTCGGCACGCTCAAAGGTCTGACCGTTGCCATCGTCGGCGACGTCATGCACTCCCGTGTCGCAAAAAGCAATGTGTTCGGGCTGACCAAAATGGGGAGCGAAGTGCGATTGTTTTCACCCTCGACGCTTGCATTGCCCGAGATCGGGCGGCTCGGCGCCAAAGTGATGAACAGCCGTGCCGACGCCATCCGCGATGCCGATGCGGTCATGGGACTTCGCATTCAGCTGGAGCGACAGAAGGGAGGGCTGTTTCCCAGCCTGTCCGAATACAATCGCTTTTTCGGCGTCAACGAAGAAGATCTCAAGGGGGCAAAGCCCGGCGCGTTGGTTATGCACCCGGGTCCCGTCAACCGCGGCGTCGAAATGTCGGGCGCGGTGATCGATTCGGCACAGAGCGTCATCAACGAACAGGTGCTCAACGGCGTGGCGGTCAGGATGGCGATTCTGTTTCTGCTGACGCGCAACTAAAAGGAGGAAGCTATGCTGTTACTCAAAAACTGTATGGTAAAAGACGAAATCGTCGACGTCGGAATCGACGGCAAAACAATCGTCGCAATCGGAAAGGGGCTGGAGGCAGAAGGCGCCGCGGTCGTCGAAGTCGGCGGCAAAACGTTGCTTCCTGCGTTTGTCGATATGCACACGCACCTGCGCGAACCGGGTTACGAATACAAAGAGGATATTGCCTCGGGCGCGGCGGCGGCGGTCAAGGGCGGTTTTTCGGCGATTGCCTGCATGCCCAACACCCTGCCGATTTGTGACAATGCCGCAGTGGTCGGATATATCCGGCAAAGAGCAAAAGAAGTAGACCTCTGCAAAGTGTATCCCGTCGGTGCGATCACCAAAGGGGAGCAGGGGGAAGAACTTGCCGAGATGGGCAAGATGAAAGAGGCGGGTGCCGTTGCCGTCAGCGATGACGGTCGTCCCGTCGAGCGCGCGGTGATGATGCGCCACGCCATCGAATACGCTTCGGACTTCGGACTGCCGGTTCTGTCGCACTGCGAGGACAAGAGCCTTGCCGAAGGCGGTTCGGTCAACGAAGGGTATTACAGTATGTTGACGGGACTCAAAGGAATTTCGGCTGCGAGCGAAGAGATTATGGCAAGCCGCGAAATTCTGCTGGCGGAAGCGCTCAACCGTCCCGTACATCTTTGCCATATTTCGACCAAAGGAACGGTCAGAATGGTGCGGGAAGCCAAGGCGCGCGGCGTGCGCGTCACGGCGGAAACCTGTCCCCATTATTTTGCCGCGGACGACTCGATGGTAGCGACCTTCGATGCCCGTACCAAAGTCAATCCGCCCCTCCGGGGTCTTGAAGACGTAGCCGCAATCAAGGCGGGGCTACAGGACGGGACGATCGACGCCATCGTGACCGATCACGCCCCGCACGCCTTCGACGAGAAAAACGTCGAGTATCAGCTGGCAGCGTTCGGGATCAGCGGGATCGAAACGTCTTTTGCGCTTTCATATACCAATCTGGTCGAAACGGGACTCCTTTCACTCGAAAAACTGAGCGAACTGATGACGACCAACCCTGCAAAGATCCTCGGGATTCCGTATGGCGAAATCAAAGAAGGGGGGCTGGCGGATCTTGTTGTCGTCGATCTCGGCGCCGAGTGGATCATCGATCCCGCCGACTTCCGCTCCAAAGGAAAAAACACGCCGTTTGCCGGACGCCGCGTGCACGGAAAAGTGCTGATGACGCTCGTCGAAGGGCAGATCAAATATAAGGAGGCATAGAAGATTGGATCAACTGATCAAAGCGATTATCGACAAACAAAGCGTTGCCGTCGTCGGTCTGGACACGGCGTTCGACTATCTCCCCGAAGGGATGCGCCAAAACGTGACGCGTGCGTCCGAAGCGGCAGAAAGCATTTTGGAATTCAATCTTAACGTCATCAACGCCGTCAAGGATCTTGCTCCCGCGGTGAAGGTGCAGATTGCCTATTACGAAATGTACGGGGTCGAGGGACTGATGGCGTTCCGTGAAACCGTCCGTTACGCCCGCAAGGCTGGGCTCGTCGTGATGGCGGACGCCAAACGCAACGATATCGGTTCGACGGCGGAGTGCTATGCCAAGGCATTCCTCGGCAAAAGCAAAATCAACGATCTGACCTTCGAGCCGTTCGGCGCGGATATTCTTACCGTCAACGGCTACCTCGGCGTAGACGGCATCAAACCGTTTCTGGACGTGATGCGCGATCGGGACAAAGGGATTTTCGTACTGGTCAAAACCTCCAATCCGTCGAGCGGGCAACTTCAGAACCTCGTTTTGCAAGACGGCAGAACGGTATTCGAGTGCATGGGCGATCTCGTCGAAGAGTGGGGCAGCGACAATATCGGCGCTTACGGCTACAGCAAAGTCGGTGCCGTCGTCGGCGCAACTCATCCCGTCGAAGCGGCAACGCTGCGCAAACGTCTGCCGCATACTTTCTTCCTGATCCCGGGTTACGGCGCGCAGGGCGGCACGGCGGATGATCTTGCGGTTTCGTTTGACGAGCGCGGCCTCGGCGGCGCGGTCAACAATTCGCGCGGGATTCTGCTTGCTTACCGCAAGGAGCGTTATCAAGGACAAAAGTATTACGAAGCGGCTCGCAATGCGCTGACCGATATGCAGCAAGATATTGCGCGTGCGTTACGCAACAAAGGAATCAATCGTATAGGAGAATAATATGGCTTATCTTACTTTGAGTGACGGAACCATTTACGAAGGCAGGGGCTTCGGCTACAAAGGCGATGTGATCGGCGAAGTCGTATTTAATACCGGGATGTCGGGTTATCAAGAACTTCTGACCGACCCGTCCTATGTCGGACAGATTGTCAATATGACCTATCCGCTGATCGGCAATTACGGCGTCAACCGTGACGACGTCGAGTCCGACACGCCGCACGTCAAAGGCTTTGTCGTGCGCGACTATTGCGAAGTACCCAGCAACTGGCAGTGTACCGATACGCTGGACAGCTATCTGAAAGAAAACAAGGTCGTAGCCTTGCAAGGCATCGACACCCGCGCCTTGACGCGTAAACTGCGTGACAAAGGGACGATGGTCGGCATTATTTCGCAGGAAATGCCGACGGCGGAGCAGATGCTTGCGGTGCGTTCCTTCCGGATTGTCGACTCGGTACGACAGGTGACGACGCGGGAAGCGTACGAGCAAAAATCCGATCATTCCTGCGGACTGAAGGTTGCGGTGCTGGACTACGGTCTGAAGCGGAATATTCTGGCAAGTCTGAAGCATATCGGATTGGATCTCAAAGTGTTCCCGAGCAATGCGTCTTATGAAGAAATCATGACATACGATCCCGACGGTATTATGTTGACCAACGGACCGGGGGATCCCAAGGACAACCCCGAAGCAATCGAAACCATCCGCAAGCTGATCGGAAAAAAACCGATTTTCGGCATTTGCCTCGGGCATCAGCTTCTCGCCCTTGCGATGGGCGCTGATACCGTCAAACTCAAATACGGACATCGCGGCTCCAACCATCCCGTCAAGGATATCGAGTCGGGCAGGGTGTACATTACCAGTCAGAATCACGGGTATGCCGTGGACGAAGGAAGCATCGCGCAAGGAACGGTTACGCATGTCAACTGGAACGACAAAACAGTCGAAGGGATCGAGTATCCCGATCAAAAGGCGTTTTCGGTGCAGTTCCACCCCGAAGCGCGCCCCGGTCCCAACGACACCACGCATCTGTTTGTCAAGTTCAAAGAAATGATGATCGCCACAAAGGAGAACGAAAATGCCGAGAGATAAAAGTATCAAAAAAGTTCTGATTATCGGAAGCGGTCCGATTGCGATCGGACAGGCGGCGGAGTTTGACTATGCCGGAACGCAGGCGTGCCGCGCGTTGCGCGCCGAAGGAATCGAAACGGTACTGGTCAACAGCAATCCCGCTACGATCATGACCGACAAAAACATGGCGGATCAGGTTTACCTCGAACCGCTGACGGCGGAAGTGCTGAAAAACATCATTCGCCGTGAGCGCCCCGACAGTCTGTTGCCGACGTTAGGCGGGCAGATCGGACTGAACCTGGCGTGCGAACTCAGCGAATCGGGATTTCTTGCCGAGTATAACGTACGGCTTTTGGGGACGACGGTGGAGTCGATTGCGAAATCGGAAGACCGCAAATTGTTCAAAGAAACGATGGAGTCGATCGGCGAACCCTGCATTGACAGCGCGATCGTATACAGTGTGGAGGAAGCGTTGCAATTTGCCGACGAAGTGGGATATCCCATTATTGTCCGTCCCGCGTACACGTTGGGCGGAACGGGCGGCGGCATGGCGGAAAACGCCAAAGAACTTGCCGAAGTCTGCAAAGCGGGACTCAAAGCGAGCCGCGTGCACCAGTGTCTGATCGAAAAATCGGTTGCGGGCTGGAAAGAAATCGAGTACGAAATGATGCGCGACAGCGCCGGCAACATCATTACCGTCTGCAACATGGAAAACTTCGACCCCGTCGGAATTCATACCGGCGACAGCATCGTCGTCGCGCCGACGCAGACGCTGCGCGAAAAGGAAGTTCAGATGCTCCGTACCGCGAGCATCAACATCATTTCGGCGCTCGGGATCTGCGGGGGCTGTAACGTTCAGTTTGCCCTCGATACCGAGAGCATGAAGTATGCCGTTATCGAAGTCAATCCGCGTGTTTCGCGTTCGTCGGCGCTTGCGTCCAAGGCGACGGGCTACCCCATCGCCAAAGTGGCGTCCCTCGTTGCCATCGGCTATCATCTCGACGAAATTCTCAACGGCGTGACCGGCAAGACATACGCCTGCTTCGAACCGACGATCGACTATGTCGTCTGCAAATTCCCGCGGTGGCCGTTCGACAAATTTACGGCGGCAAACAAGAGCCTCGGCACGCGGATGAAGGCGACGGGCGAAGTCATGGCGATCGGTGCCAACTTCGAAGAATCCTTGCTGAAAGCTCTGCGTTCGCTCGAACTCCGTTATGACAGCACCGAACATTTCAAATACGACAACAAGACCAAGGACGAACTTTATGTCGAACTGGTCAAAAAGAGCGACGAACGGCTGTTTGTCGTGGCGGCGGCAATGCGCAAAGGGATCAGCATCAATCTGATCAACGAGATCACCAAGATCGACAAGTGGTTCCTGACCAAAATTCAAAAGATCGTCGAGCTGGAAGAGAAGATCAAACGCGAAAAAGAAGGGATGCTCGAGCTTAAGACCCTGCGTCGCTTGAAGCAACTCGGATTTTCGGATACCGCGCTGGCGCGCTGGACGGGAAAAACCGAGGACGAAATCCGTTCTTTGCGCAAGATTTACGGGATTCTGCCCGTATACAAAATGGTCGACACCTGCGGAGCGGAATTCGAAGCGGTCAGCCCGTATTTCTATTCGACCTACGATCAGGAGAACGAATCCCGCCGCAATCCCGAGGACAAGACCATCGTTGTCCTGGGCAGCGGACCCATCCGCATCGGACAGGGCGTCGAATTCGACTACTGCTCGGTGCATTGCATCTGGGCGCTGAAGCAGGAAGGCTACAAAGCGGTCATCATCAACAACAACCCCGAAACGGTGTCGACCGACTTCGATATTTCGGATAAGCTGTACTTCGAGCCGCTGACGCGCGAAGAAGTCTGGAACGTGCTGGAACTCGAACAGCCCGAAGGCGTGATCGTACAGTTCGGCGGACAGACGGCGATCAAACTTGCCGCCGCGGTGGAAGAGAAAGGATTTAAGATTCTCGGCACGACCGTCGAGTCGATCAACGACGCCGAGGATCGCGAAAAGTTTGACGAGCTTCTCGAAAAACTGGGGCTTGCACGACCGAAGGGAACGACGGTATTCAACAAGGAAGAAGCGGTCGAAGCCGCCAACCGTTTGGGATATCCCGTGCTGGTCAGACCTTCTTACGTCTTGGGCGGGCAGGGGATGGAAATCGCTTATACCGACCGTGATATCGAAGAATATATGGATATCATCTGCGTCAACAAACAGGAGCATCCCGTTCTGGTCGACAAATACATCAGCGGCAAAGAGCTCGAAGTCGACGCCATCTGCGACGGCGAAGATTTTCTGATCCCGGGCATTATGGAACACATCGAACGCACCGGCGTTCACAGCGGCGACAGCATCAGCGTCTATCCGCCCGTTTCGTTCTCGCCCGAAATCATCGAAAAGATTGTCGAGGCGTCCAGAGTGCTTGCTTTGGGAACCAAAACAATCGGTTTGATCAATATTCAGTTTATTCTCAAAGACAACTCCCTGTATGTCATCGAAGTCAATCCTCGCTCTTCGCGTACGGTACCGTTTATCAGCAAGGTGACGGGCATCCCGATGATCGCACTTGCCACCAAGTGCTGCCTCGGCGAAAAACTCAAAGATATGGGGTACGGCACCGGGCTTTACAAAGAGAGCAAAGTTTATGCCGTCAAAGTGCCGGTGTTCAGCAACGACAAGATTCCCGATCTCGAGATCAGCTTAAGCCCCGAGATGAAGTCGACGGGCGAAGTTCTCGGCTTGTCGCCCGTGTTTGACGAAGCGCTGCTCAAAGGACTGTACGCCAGCGGCGTCCGCAATTTCAAAAATGCCGGAGTGTTCATTTCGGTCTCCAATAAGTGCAAGGAAGACGTCGTGCCGCTTGCGCGCAAGCTTGCCGATCACGGCATGAAACTTTATGCAACCGCGGGGACGGCAGCTTATCTTGCCGATCACGGCATCGACGCCGAAGTCGTCGGGAAAATGCGCAATTCGGACGATATCGAGCAGCTGATCAAAACCGGAAAAGCCAAAATCATCATCAATACCCCGACCAAAGGGCGCAATTCGCACAGCGACGGATTCAAGATGCGCCGTCTTGCCGTCGAGCAGGGTGCCAACTGCTTCACCTCGCTCGATACCGTCGACGCATTCGTGCGCGGACTGATGCTCAGCAAAGAAGACAAGGATCTCGGACTTTGCCCCTTGTCCGATTTGGAGAAAATCAATGCGGGAAACTGAACTCGTCATCCGCGCGAACGACAGGATCGCGGACGGAATTTATCGCTTGGAACTCGGCGGTGACGTCGGACCGATCGGGGCAGGGCAGTTTCTGAACCTTTCCCTCGGTCGTGCGGACATGCCCCTCCGTCGTCCCTTCGGGATCGCACGGCATACCGCGGACAGCGTTACGGTATGTTATCAGGTTGTCGGCAAAGGGACGGAGTATCTTGCAACGCTGTCGGCGGGAGAAAAGCTCCGTGCCGTACTGCCCCTCGGCAACGGCTTCGACGTCGGGGAGGCTCAATCGATTGCGCTGGTCGGAGGAGGCGTCGGAATTTTCCCCTTGCTCAGCGTGGCGGAAGGATATGACAGAGAATTTCGGTCGTACCTCGGCTATCGGAATGCCGACAAGGTATGTCTGACCGAAGATTTTAAGCGCAGAGGCGCGGTAAGAATTGCCACCGACGACGGCAGTTACGGCGAGCAGGGGAGCGTGCTTACGATGCTGAAGGAAGATCTTGCCGCAGGGGTGCGGTATGACCTTGTCCTTGCCTGCGGACCGACTGCGATGCTCAAGGCGATGCAGAAGATGTGGGAAGAACTGCCCGATGCGCCCAAATGCTATATCAGCACCGAAGAACGGATGGGTTGCGGCATCGGGGCGTGTCTGGTGTGTACCTGCAAGGTGACGCGCAAAGGGACGACCGAACGCTTGCGTGCCTGCAAAGACGGACCCGTATTCGAGATCGGGGAGGTGGAGCTGTGAATACCCAAGTCGAAATCTGCGGCGTAACGTTTCAAAATCCTTTGATTGCCGCTTCGGGAACGTTCGGATTCGGGAGAGAATATGCCGAACTGTATCCTCTTAGCGAAATCGGCGGAATCAGCACCAAAGGCTTGACGCGCGAGAAGCGGGACGGCAACCCTACGCCGCGCATCGCCGAGTGTACGGCGGGGATGCTGAATGCCGTGGGACTGCAAAACCCCGGCGTCGAACGGTTTTTGGCAGAAGATCTTGCGTGGCTTAAAGCCCAGGGAACGGTCGTCATCGCCAACATCGCGGGAAGCGTGGAAGAGGACTATGTCGCCATGGCAAAGCGTCTGGACGGCAAGGTCGATATGCTGGAACTCAATATTTCCTGCCCCAACGTCAAGTGCGGCGGGATTGCCTTCGGGATTTATCCCGAGTCGATCGAAGCGATTACGCGGGCGGTCAAACAAGAATGCAAAAAAACGCCGCTGATCGTCAAACTTTCCCCGAACGTTGCGTCGATTCCGCTCAATGCCAAGGCGGCGGAGCGCGGGGGCGCCGATGCGATTTCGCTGGTCAACACGTTTACGGGGCTTGCCATCGATCTGAAGCGCCGTCGTCCGATCATCGCCAACGTAACGGGCGGCGTCTCGGGCAGGGCGATCAAACCCATTGCGTTGCGGATGGTATGGGAAGCGGCAAACGCCGTAACGATTCCCGTCATCGGCATGGGCGGGATTGCGACGGGCGAAGACGTACTCGAATTTATGACGGTGGGCGCCCGCGCCGTGCAAATCGGTTCGGAAAACATTTTCGATCCCATGGCAATGCCGCGGATCAAGCGTGAAATGATCGCGGCGATGCAACGCCTCGGCATCGAGGACGTCAACGATATCGTCAGTACTTTGCAATTATATTAGATCAAACGGAGGAATCACAATGAACAAAGAAGAAATGTTAGCGATTTTCCGCGAAACGGACGGGATCCTCAAAGGGCACTTTCAACTGGCTTCGGGTCGCCACTCTGATACTTACATGCAATGCGCCAAATTGTTTATGTATCCCAAAAAATCGGCGATGCTTTGCGCCGAACTCGCCAAACTGCTGAACGGCGTGGCGATTGACGTGGTTGCATCTCCCGCGGTCGGCGGTGTGATTATGGGATATCAGATGGCGGCGGAACTCGACGTCCCCAATATCTTTTTTGAGCGGGTCAACGGCGAAATGACGTTGCGTCGCGGATTTACGGTGGAAGCCGGCAAGCGCTATCTCGTGGTCGAAGACGTCGTAACGACGGGCGGCAGCGTGCGCGAAGTCGTATCGCTGATCGAATCGATGGGCGGCGAAGTGGCGGCGGTTGCGTCGATCGTCGATCGCAGCAACGGCAAAGTTGACTTCGGCAAGCCTTATTATGCCTTGCTTCAGATGGAAGTCATCAGCTACGAACCCGACGAATGTCCCCTCTGCAAGCAGGGGATCCCCGTGACGAAGCCGGGGACGAAAGCCTTGACAAAATAAAAATCGGTTCGGATTGACACAAAACAGCCCGTCAGGGCTGTTTTTTTTCGGGCAGAGGGAAGCAGAGAATCTCGTCGGGCGTGACGTCGACGGCGCGGCAAAGCAGGACGAAGGTATCGAGCTTCGGGAGTTTGTCCGTCGTGCAGTATTGCGTGATCATTTCGGGCGAAACTCCCGTTTTGCGGGCAATCTCACGCGTGGTCATTCCGCTGGTGCGGATTGCCTGCGACAAACGCTTTTTGATTTCGGCATTGATATAAGGAAGATCCATATATTCAGTTTATAACCAACAGTTAGAAAATTATTGACAAATAACCAACGGTTAGCTATAATCGAATTATCACAACCGATCGGCGCTTGCCGAAAGAGGAGTGCAAAGGGGGAAACAAAAAAGGAGCAATCGCAAGATTGCTCCTTTTTTGAGTCCAAATATCGGTTATGCGTTGGATTTGATCAGATAATCGTAGATAAATCCTTCGAGATCGCCGTCCATGACGGCGGATACGTTGGTGTTTTCGTAGCCCGTGCGGTGATCTTTGACCAGCGTGTAGGGGCAGAAGACGTAGGAGCGGATCTGCGAGCCCCATTCGATCTTTTTGATTTCGCCTTTGATCGACTGCGCCATTTCCTGCTGTTCGCGCTCGCGTTTTTCGGTCAGTTTGCTGATCAGCATCCGCATGGCGGTTTCGCGGTTCTGAATCTGGCTGCGCTCGTTCTGGCACTGTACGACGATGCCCGTCGGCAGGTGCGTGATGCGGATGGCGCTTTCGGTCTTGTTGACGTGCTGTCCGCCCGCGCCGCTGCTGCGGCAGGTGTCGATCCTGAGTTCTTCGGGGTTGATTTTGATTTCGCCTTCGTCGACGATTTCGGGCATGACTTCGAGGGAAGCAAAACTCGTGTGCCGCCGCTTGTTGGCGTCGAAAGGGCTGATACGGATCAGGCGGTGGACACCTTTTTCGGCTTTCAGGAAGCCGTAGGCGTTGTCGCCGTTGAGCTGAAAGGTTACGCTTTTGATCCCCGCTTCGTCCCCTTGCTGATAGTCGAGGACGACCTGCTCGTATCCCGCGCGCTCGGCATAGCGGGTGTACATGCGGTACAGCATATCCGCCCAGTCTTGCGCCTCGGTGCCGCCCGCGCCCGCGTGGATGGTCAGGATGGCGTTGTTGGAATCGTATTTTCCGGTCATCAGGGTTTCCAAAAACAGTTCTTCGGTTTCCTTTTCCAGCCGTTTTAGGATGGATCGGATTTCTTCCGCTTCGCTTTCGTCACCCATCTCTTCAGTCAGATCCATCAGTTCGGCGACGTCGTCGATCTCTTTTTCGAGGGCGGTGACGATGCCGAGTTTCTTTTCGATCTGCGCAATGCGTCGATTGACGTGCTTTGCGCCTTCCATGTCCGACCAGAAGTTTTCGGCATTCTGTTTTTCGCGCAGTTCAGTGAGTTCGGCGTTCAGCTTTTCGGGATCGACCGCTTCGGCAGACGTCTTGACAGAGGCGCGCAGTTCGTTGAGTTTTTGACGTTCGTTATAAAAATCCATAATATCTTCCGCTATTTGTTTTGGTTGTTTTGGGAGGAGCTGTCGTCGTCTGCGGTATAGCGGGTACGGAATCCGCTGTTGGTAGCAGGGCGCAGATCGTTGGGGAAGGCGGCGTCCATTTTGAGGTCGACGACGATCTTTTGCAGTTTTTGGGTAATGAAGTAGCAGTTTTCGATGTCGTACAGGACGGTTGCGCCTTCGCGGCTTTTGATGTAAATGTCGCCGACCTTGCAAAGGCGGTCGATCAATCCCACTTTAAGGTTGACGGCGGCGATGTCGGCGTAGTATACGTTTTTGAAGTCGATCCCCACGATGCCCGATTTGACGATGATCCGTCGGTCGGTGAAAGCGTATGCCAGGTTGCGATGTTGACGGTTTGCCGTGACGATGTGCGAAATCCAGATCCATACCGGCATCAGGTGAATGACGAAAAACACGCCGATTCCGATCAGAAAGGGCGTCGGAATCTGTGCGCCGAAGCGGCTCAGCATGGCAATGAACGCTCCGTCAAACGCAAGCCAGATCAGCGCGAACGGCATCATTTTCAGGATACGGTTGAGGATAAACGCCGACTTTTTCGGCGCGCCTTCCCAAAGAATTTGTTCGCCTTCGCTCAGCACGGCTCCGATCGTGCGCGGAGCGTCTTCGCTCAGCCCCGGCTTAAAATAGTTTTCGTTGAGTTTTGACATAGGATTCTCCCGTTCAGGCATTTCTGCCGCAACAGTTTTTGTATTTTTTCCCGCTTCCGCAGGGGCAGGGGTCGTTGCGCCCGACCGATTTGTTGGGGTCTTTGTTGACGACGGTTACCCGACGTTGTTGCATTGCCTGGAAGGCGTTGCGGCGTTCGACATACGTTTCGACGTCGAGCTTTGCAAGGATCAGCGCCGTGCTGTTCTGGATGCTTTCGATCATTTCGTCAAACATATCGGTGCCTTCGCGACGGTATTCCATTACGGGGTCGCGCTGACCGTAGCCCCGCAGTCCGATGCCTTTGCGCAGGGCGTCCATATTGGCAATGTGGTTCATCCAGTGTTTGTCAACCTGATTGAGCAGTACGTTGCGCTCGGTTACGGTAAAATCGATGCCGTTTTCTTTGGCAAAAGCCACTTTTTCTTCATATTGCGCAACCGCAGTTTCGTATACGATGGCTTCTACTTTTTGCGGTACGTTTTCGGCAAGCAGTTCTTCGGTGATCAGATTGGTGCCTTTGCGGAGCAGTTTGAGTTCGAGCTGCGCGTTGAACGAGGCAACGTCGACTTCGTCCTGCTCTTCGGGGTCGAAGTTCATGAACGTCGATACGATTTCGTCCGAGATCGGTTCGAGATACTTAAGCACCTGGTCGTGTACGTCCTTGCCTCCGAGAACCTCGTTGCGCTGCGTGTAGATCAGCTGACGTTGTTTGTTCATGACGTCGTCGTAGTTGAGGACGTATTTGCGGCGTTGATAGTTGTTGTCTTCGCACCGCTTTTGCGCCGTTTCGATCTGGCGCGCCAGCATCGGCATCTGAATATAGCTGTCCTCGTCTTTGGTCAGCGATTCGAGCATCGATTTCAGACGGTCGCCGCCGAACAGGCGAAGCAGGTCGTCTTCAAACGACAGATAAAAACAGCTGCTGCCCGGGTCGCCTTGCCGTCCGCTTCTGCCGCGGAGCTGATTGTCGATCCGGCGCGACTCGTGCCGCTCGGTACCGATGACGCGCAGTCCGCCCAGTGATTTGACACGTTCTTTTTCGGCGTCGGTGTCGGTTTTGAGCGCGGCGAGCAGGGTCTGAAAGCGTTCGCGCGCTTTCAGTTCGCTTTCGTCCGTCGTGGCGTTCAATGCCGTCGCCGCCGCGATCAGTTCGTCGCCGAAGCCCTCGGCTTTCATCTTTTGCTTTGCCTTGAATTCGGGATTGCCGCCGAGCAGAATGTCCGTTCCGCGCCCCGCCATGTTGGTGGCGATCGTTACCGCGCCTTCGCAACCTGCCTGCGCGATGATGGAGGCTTCTTCCATGTGCTTTTTGGCATTGAGTACGTTATGGCGGATCCCTTTGCGTTGCAACATGCGCGAAATCAGTTCGCTGGTTTCGACGTTGGTCGTGCCGACGAGGACGGGTTGTCCTTTTTTGTGCGTTTCGGCAATGTCTTCGACAATATACTGATATTTTTTGTCCTTGGTCAGATAAACTTTGTCCGCTTCGTCTTCCCGGATGCAGGCAAGGTTGGTCGGGATCGGGACAACGTCCAGATTGTAAATGCCGCGGAATTCCGCTTCTTCGGTCACGGCAGTACCCGTCATGCCCGAAAGTTTGCGGTACAGACGGAAATAGTTTTGGAACGTGATCGTCGCAATCGTACGGTTTTCGCGTTTGATCGTTACGTTTTCTTTGGCTTCGATTGCCTGGTGCAACCCTTCGCTGTAACGGCGTCCCGCCATTTTGCGTCCCGTGAATTCGTCGACGATGATGATTTCGTTGTTTTCGACGATATAATCCTTGTCGCGGTGCATCAGGAAGTTGGCGCGGAGTGCCGAGTTGATCTTGACTTGAATGTCTGCGTTTTCGGCTTCGCCGAGATTGTCGATTTTGAAAAACGATTCGGCTTTCGCAACCCCGTCTTCGCTGAGATAAATGTGTCGCTCTTTTTCGTCGATGACGTAATCGTCTTCTTTAAGATTGCTGACAAAACGGTTGGCGCGCACATACATTTCGCCGCTTTCACCCGCCGCACCCGAAATGATCAGCGGGGTGCGCGCTTCGTCGATCAGGATGCTGTCCACTTCGTCGACGATGGCAAAGTTGTGTCCGCGTTGCATCAGCTTGGAAAGATCGGTTGCCATGTTGTCGCGCAGATAGTCGAATCCCACTTCGTTGTTGGTACAGTAGGTGATGTCGGCGGCATAGGCTTCGCGCTTGGCGTCCATCGTCATGTCGGGGACGACGACCCCGACCGTCATGCCGAGGAAGCGGTAAATCTTACCCATCCATTCGGCGTCGCGTCGGGCAAGATAGTCGTTGACGGTGACGATATGCACGCCTTTTCCCGTCAGTGCGTTGAGATAGGCGGGAAGCGTCGCCACCAAAGTTTTGCCTTCACCGGTTTGCATTTCGGCAATTCTTCCTTGGTGCAGGACGATGCCGCCGATCAGCTGAACGCGGAAGTGCCGCATATTCAGCACGCGCGCCGCCGCTTCGCGCACGACGGCAAACGCGTCCGGGAGAAGGTCGTCAAGCGTTTCTTTTCCTTCGAGACGTTTGCGGAGAAGGTCGGTCTGCGCGCGGAGCTCGGTATCGCTCATCGCATGATATTTATCTTCCAGCGCGTCGATTTTGTCGGCAATGACTTCGGTTTTTTTGATCTGTTTGTTTTTTTCGCTTTGAAACAATTTGGCAAAAAAGCCCATAAACTACCTCATGATAAATAGTTGACCCTATTATAGCACAAGGAACGGCGTTTGTATACGGATTGACAATATTCGCCCGAAAATAAAATCTTGCGCGCGCGGAAAAGATTGCTTCGCGCGTGTTTCTGTGGTACAATGACAGCAGATGTTACCCCGTTGTTTCGGCGCGGATGCGCTGGGCGGCGACGTCGCCGCACTGAAATCCACCCTGTCCGTACAAAAAAGTGCGGCTGTTTTTGCTGCCACGCAGAATGCGCGTTATCACCTGACCGCAGTTACGGGACGGCGGTTTTTGTATGTCGTAGCCGATCGGACGGCGGTTGCGGGGGCGGCGGAATTGCTCGGGGAATATACGGGTGAACCGGTGGTCGCGTTGCCGCCCGTCGACGAAACGCTGATCAATCAGCAAGGCGTGCCGGCAAGCGTACAAGGGCGGATTGCCGCGCTTGCGGCGTTGAGGACGGGGAAAGCGCGCGGCGCGGTGATCGCGGCGGAAGGACTGACGCAGTACTTCCCTAAGCCCGAAGCGTTTTCGGGGGGCTTGGTGCGGGCGTCTGTCGGCATCGAACTGGAGCCTGCCGATCTCGACGCGGCATTGACGGCAGGGGGATATCGCAGGGAAGAAGTGGTCGAGAGCCCCGGCGAATTTGCGCGGCGCGGCGATATCGCAGACGTTTGGTGTATGGGCGAAGAGCTGCCGTACCGCATCGAATGGTTTGGCGATACGATTGAGAGTATCCGCGTGTTTGCGCCCGACTCGATGGTGTCGCTCCGCAGCGTTGCCGAAATCTTAATCACGCCGAAGACGGATACTTTCGTATCTCAAACAACGGCAGACAGTGCCCTGAAACGGCTGAATGCTATCCGACGCGGAGCAAAACAACGCCTGACGGAAATTCTGGACGAAACCATCGGTCGCCTGAGTGCCAACCCGTCGGACGGGGGGCTTCGGTGGCTGACGCCGTTTGTTACGGACGATCTTTGTCCCATCACGGCATACTTCGGCGCGGATGATCTGATCGTATTGGACGAGCCGCGCGCCATAGACGAAAAACTTCGTCTGCACGTCAACGCGCACCGCATGCGCGTCAAACATTTTATCGAAGCGGGAGAGGCAACCGAAGCGCATTTCAAAAGTATTTTGGACAGGGACGAGGTTGCCGCTGATTTGCGGAATTGCCGATTGCTGGGATTTCAGCAGATGACTTCGTCCAACCCGCTGTTTGAACCGCAGGCATTGTTTCAGATCAAAGGACTTGCCTTACCCAAGTACAGTTTGCGGCAGGAGGCGCTGATCGAGGATCTCAAAGGCTTCCGCTTAAATCGCGCCAAAGTGTACATCTATGCGGGCAGCGAGCGTGCGGCAAAAGGAATCGAAGCGTTTTTGTTGGAGCATGACATCGCCCCGCGTCTGACCGACGACCCTGACGCGGACGGCGATATTCTGGTTTTGCCGCAACGGATTTCCCGCGGATTCAATTATCCGTTTGCCCGCTTGGTGCTGATCGGGACCGACGACGTCGTCCGCAAAGGAGAAACTCCCGTCAAAAGCGAGCGGCGCAAGCGCCAGGCTTTCGTCATGCCCGAAAAGGGCGATTACGTCGTGCATGAAACGCACGGAATCGGTTTGTACGAAGGGGTGGAAACCGTCGAAACACGGAGCGGAAAAAAAGACTTTTGCGTTGTTTTGTACAAAGACGGAGACAAGTTGTATCTTCCTGTCGACAAGATGGACCGCCTCGAAAAGTATACGGGCGGCGGTACGCCGCCGTTGTATCGCCTGGGGGGCAAGCAGTTCGAGCGGGTCAAGGAGCGGGTCAAGCAGTCGATCAAAGGGATGGCGTTTGATCTTTTGTCCTTGTATGATAAACGATTGCATGCCAAAGGGCATCGCTACCAACCCGATACGCAATGGCAAAAAGAGATGGAAGAGGCGTTTCCGTATCGTGAGACCGACGACCAGCTGATCGCCGTACACGAGATCAAAAAGGATATGGAAAGCGGCAAAGTGATGGATCGCGTACTGTGCGGCGACGTCGGCTTCGGCAAAACGGAAGTGGCAATCCGCGCGATGTTCAAAACCGTAATGGACGGCAAGCAAGCGGCTTTTTTATCGCCGACCACCATTCTCAGCGAGCAGCATTACAATACCGTCCGAACCCGCCTTGCGGAGTTCGGCGTGACCATCGACGTTCTCAATCGTTTTGCCGATCCCAAAAAGATTCGCGAAGCACTCGAAAGGATCCGCACGGGAAAGACCGATATCGTCATCGGGACGCATCGCGTATTAAGTTCGGATGTCGTGTTTCACGATCTCGGGCTGCTGGTTCTGGACGAAGAACAGCGCTTCGGTGTCGAACACAAAGAAAAGATCAAGACGATCAAAAACAACGTCAACGTGCTCAGTCTTTCGGCGACCCCCATACCGCGCACGTTGCACATGGCAATGACGGGGATTCGGGATATTTCGACCCTCGAAACCCCGCCGCAAAACCGTCTGCCCGTCGAAACTTATGTGCTGGAATATTCTGACGCCTTGCTGAAGGATGCGGTGTCGCGCGAGGTCGCAAGGGGAGGGCAAGTGTTCATTCTGTACAATCGTGTGCAGGGGATCGAAGGATTTTACCGCCGCGTGACCGAGTTGCTTGGGGACGGTGTCAAGGTTGTCTATGCGCACGGGCAGATGAAACCCGAAGAGCTTGAGGATCGCATCCGGATGTTTTACGACAAGCAAGCCGACGTTCTGATTGCGACGACGATCATCGAAAACGGCATCGATATCCCCGACGCCAATACGTTGTTTGTCGTCGATGCCGACCGTCTGGGTCTGTCCGAACTCTACCAGCTCAGGGGACGGGTGGGCAGAAGCTATCAGTTGGCGTATGCGTATTTTACGGTACGGGAAGGGAAGGTTCTGACCGAAAACGCGACCAAGCGTCTGACCGCCCTGCAGTCCAATACCGAACTGGGTAGCGGTTTCAAAATCGCGATGCAGGATCTCGAAATCCGCGGTGCGGGTAACGTATTGGGCAGAGAGCAGCACGGCAATATGGAAAAAGTCGGATACGAACTGTACTGCAGATTACTCAACGAATGCGTCGGGGAGTTGCGCGGCGTCACGCCCGAGATCAAACGCGACGTCGAAATCGTTGCCGACGGCGATATGAGTGTCCCCGACACCTATATCGCCGATCAGTCGATGCGCGTTCGGTTTTATAAACAGGCGGCGATTCTTGCCGATCGCGGCGAGGTCAGACGCCTGATCGAAGAGCTGAAAGACGCCTTCGGCAAACCGCCGATGGCGGTTCTGCGCTTGATTACCGTTGCGTATCTCAAAAATCTTGCCGCAACCCTCGACGTCAAAAAAGTCATGGCAACGCAAGAGGGGTTGGGATTGCAATTTTATGACAACAAGCTCTTTCGTAACGAAAAGGTCTTTGCCGCCCTGGACCGCTTCCGCACGACGGCGGTACTCAGTCCCGGCGATCCGCCGATGATCATTTTCCGCAACAAGGGACTGACCGCCGACGAACGACTGAAGACGCTGCGCGAATTTTTGGAAGCTGCGGTATTCGGTTAAGCCGCGGCACTCTCCCAAACTCTTGACAATTCGCCAGGGAGCATCTATGATAAATACGGTGTCGCGTCGGCATTCCGGTTGACGGTTGCGCCCGAAACGCAGGGCGAAAGGGGAGGATTTTCAAGCCTTCCGCACAAATCACCGCCCCAAAACGACGTTGAATATGTTTCCGTAGCTCAGTAGGATAGAGCGTTCGCCTCCTAAGCGAAAGGCCGTGGGTTCGATTCCCGCCGGGAACGCCAAACAAACGAATCCGAGTTCTGAAGCGATTGCCTTCGGGATTCGGATTTTTTATGCCGTCGAACTGTAGAAAAAAAGTTGTTCGACGGGTAGATTGTTGCGGATAGCGCTTAGATCTTTGTCGTATCACGCTGAAACATCTCGGTATTGACGGGATCGGATATGATTGATACAATATAGTCAAGCCGTCAAGGGCAAAGTTTGACTGCATAGAGAGGGGGAAAGATGGAGCGTTTTTCGTACCAAGGAGAAGTTTTTTATATCAGCGGAACGATGATTGCGGATGCATCGTTTTTGATGCCGCCCGAGTCTTTGCGTGCCGAAATTGCCAAGGCGTATTGTGACGGAAAGGATTTGTCCGCTTTGTCGGAATCCGAATTGCTCAATGTGTTTCGGCTTTGTAAAGAAAACGGAGCGCTCCGTACTTGTATCGATGCGGGGCAAGCCTATCTCAATCGGGTGGAAGGTTTTCCGATCGAGGTCCGGCGGATTTTACCGATCATGACCGCCGCGTACCGACAACTCAACGAACCGAACATGGCGATCGCACTCAATCGCGAAATGCACGGGAAGTACGGCAGAGATGTTTTTTCGGTTCCGCTGTACACTTCGGTTGCGGCGGCGTACTGCGACGTCGGAGATTTTGAAACCGCCAAAAAAGTCTGCGACTACGCGTACTTTCGTCAGGGCGGCGGAACGGGCGAAAAAAACGAGCTGTCCTTGGTGTATCGAAGGATCTTGAAACAAACGACGGGGAGCGGGAGCTTTTAGGATAAATCGCCTGAGACATATTTTGTACTACATCGATCAACGTTTGTACAAAACTTGTGATTCGGATTTTTGGGTATTACAATAAAGATATCGATCGGAAAAAGGATGAATGAAGATTTATGAAATTCGATTTGAGAGAATCTGCAAAAGATCATGTGCTGATTGTTGCCCATCGCGGGGTTTCGGGCGGCAATATTCCGTGCAATACGATGGCGGCGTACGAAATCGCCCTGAAACAGGGCGCGGATATGTTGGAGGTCGATGTCAGTTGCAGCCTGGACGGCAAGCTGTTTTTGTTTCATCCCCTGATGGAGCATGCCCACCTCAACAAGCCCGTTCTGCTCGGGCTGATGCCGTATGCCTGGGTTAAGCGTATGCATTATGTCAATCAGGATAATTGCCGTACGCCGTACGCGATCTGCGATTTCGACGCCTTTCTTGAGACGTTCAAAGACAGGTGCTATATCAATATTGACAAGTTCTGGTCCAATCCCCAAAAAATTTACGACGCCGTCGTGCGCCACGGAATGATCGATCAGATTCTGGTTAAAAGCAAACCTTCGCTGAAAGTTTACCGCTGGTTGGAAGAAGTTGCCCCCGAGCTTGCCTATATGCCGATGGTGCGGGAGCGGCATGAGGGGCACGCATCGCTGCTGAAGCGCAACATCAATTATGTCGGCGTCGAAGCGTTGTTTTCCCGCGAGGACGCGGAAGTCGCCGATCCGACCTGGATTGAAGCCGTCCGCAAAGACAATATTTTGCTTTGGGGCAATACCATCGTATACAATATGCGGGACTGTATTTCGGCAGGGCACAACGACGATATCGCGTTGACCCGGTCGGAAGACGCGGGATGGGGTTGGATGGCGGATCGCGGATTCGATCTGATTCAGACCGATTGGCCGATGATGCTGATCGATTATCTCAAGCGAACCGGCCGATACGCTAAGCGTTAAAAATAAGTATGAAATTAAAAAATTTTTCGATAACCTGCAAGCGCGGGCGATTTTTGGTACAACGCGGATGCTATAATAGAATCGGAGGTATGTATGAATGCGAAAAAGCCGTTGATTGTGTATGTACTGAAAGTTCTTGAAAGCAATACCGATCGCGATCATCCCATGACGCAGGTCAAGATTGCCGAGTGGATCGACCCCGTTTTGCCGTGTGATCGAAAAACGGTAGGGCGAAACATCAAAACATTGCAAGCCATGGGGTATCCCATCGTCAAAACGTCCAAAGGATTTTATATGGATCGGAGGCAATTCAATGCCGAGGAAATCCGTTTTGTCCTGCGAGCCGTAATGTTTGCGGAAGGGAAAGACGAGGAAGAAAAGGTGGAATTATACAAAAAATTGCATCGCGCATTTCAGGTTCGGTGGTGGTAAGATCATCGGTTGAGTGTAATTCATACGACGCAATACGAAACAAACGATAAGAGGTGTAAAATGAACGATCTTGCAGACCGCAAAAGAGACATAAAAATATATCCTTTCCGCTATCCGGCAGAGAGCATTCAGGATTATGTGAAGCGCCTGCTGACCAGGATGTACGAACACGGAGACTTGCCGAAGGAAGAAATCGAACGATTGCAAAATCTTGATTACAGCAAGATCATGTTTGGGATCAATTATCCCCTTCTTATTACCGATTATAATGACATTTTCGATTTGTGCGGGCATGCGCGATATTGGATCAATTTTAAGCTTGCGGAAAAATATTATGTGTGCAGTCAATGGTGGAAAGATCACGAACGTCAATATAACTATAATATCGACCAATGGGTAGCGCGCATTTTAGACAGAGAGACGCGTACTCCGGTAATGCCAAAGACCCCGTCTTTGGAGGTCGGGAGCTGGGTCAAGCATCAGCAATATGGGGTAGGAAGAGTGACCGTAATCCGGGAGCGTTGGTTTGAGATTAGATTTCAACAGGAAGAAGCGATTAAACGATTTATATATCCCGATTCGATCACTTCGGGTGCTGTTTCGATCATAAAAGAAGCGCAGACGAAAACATGCAATATTTATTGTCCTGCTTGCGGCGGGTATCTCGGCGCAATCACCGCAGAAGGGAAAGCGGCGCTGCGCTGCAGCTGCGGGAAAGAACTTTTTATCAAAGTCGAAACCGATCGCCTCGGCATTACCGTTCGATAGGCGTACGGTGTAATCAAAAAAGCGACGCCGATGCGTCGCTTTTTCCGTTCAACGGGGGGGGGATTTATTTTTTGTCGAATTCCTGCTCCGACATCAAGTCGGCGGTTGGTGCCCATTTTGCCACGCTTGCAATCCCCGCTTTGCAGGACGCTTTGGTCGCGTAGCCTTCTTCGGCAATGCACAGAAGATTGCCGTTGTTGGCGCGCAGACGATAACGGAATTTGCCTTGTTTGTCGACATAAATTTCAAATTTCGGGTTGCTCAGCGTTTCATGGCCTTTTTGCAGGGTCTGATCTTCGATTTTGTCGATCGTGCAGAATTTGCGGACCGATTCGATGCCGCTCTTGCAGCTTTTCAGGTCGGTATATGCGCCTTCGCAGACGGCGATGGTCTCGTTGTTGGGTGCTTTCAGGCGGAAATTGAAGTTGCCTTTCGGGGTCTTGTAATAAATGAATTTCCCTTTGAGCTCGTTTGCCATGGTTGCCTCCTTCGCTTTGGTAGGATATTTTTCATTATACCGCGCTTTTCCGCCCCCGTCAACCTCGGATTTCGGCGCGTCGATGCAATCTGCGGCCATTCGTTTGACGGGCTTCTTTGAATTATTTATAATGTTGATATATAATTATATATAATTCTGCTCGGCGGAAACACAATGTTTCCGTGAGGAGGTTGCAATGACCAGAATTTTGACCGTTCAGGATATTTCCTGCGTCGGACAGTGTTCGCTGACCGTCGCTTTGCCCATCGTGTCGGCTTGCGGTATCGAAACCGCCGTGCTGCCGACGGCGGTTTTATCCACGCATACCGCGTTTCGCCCCGGCTATACCTTCCGCGATCTTACCGACGATATCTTGCCGATTTCCGATCATTGGCGCAAGGAAGAGATTTACTTCGACGCCGTTTATACCGGCTATCTCGGCAGCAAACGGCAGGTCGATCTCATTTTGACCTTGGTCGATCGTCATCTCGCGCCCGGCGGAAAACTGATCGTCGATCCCGCAATGGCGGACGGCGGAAAACTGTATGCGGGCTTCCCCGAAGATTTCCCCCGGGATATGGCGCGCCTTGTCGCCGCCGCGGATATTATTCTTCCCAATATTACCGAAGCGGCGCTTATGACGGGACTACCTTTCCGCACCGAATACGACGAGGGGTACATTCTCGAACTCTTGCGCCGTCTGAACGCGATCGGCGCCAAAACCGTCGTGCTGACCGGAGTCTCCTTTTCGCCCGACAAGCTCGGCGTCGCCGTTTATGACGGGGAAGCGGACGCCGTACGCTACTATTTTACCGACAAAGAACCGCGCATGTCGCACGGCACGGGCGATGTTTACGCTTCGGCGTTTACCGGCGCGTTTATGAACGGTTTCGACGTTTACGAAAGCGCGGCAATCGCGGCGGACTATACCGTCCGCACCATTCGCGCAACGATCGGCGACGACGCGCATTGGTACGGCGTCAATTTCGAAAAGGAGCTGCGATACCTTGTCGAGCGGATCGGAAAGTAATCGAAAGGGCGTTCGGGACGCCCTTTTTCAAACAGAAAACAAAAGGGGACAAGAAGTTGCTTCCGAGCATCTTCGCGCCCTCGTGTCCCTTCTGCTTCCGTGGTTTGACCGACACAAAAGAGATTTGCCGTGGCGTCGGGACAAGACGCCCTATACCACCTGGATCTCGGAAATCATGTTGCAGCAGACGCGCGTCGAAGCCGTCAAGGGATATTATCTGAGGTTTGTGCGCGCTTTGCCGACGGCAGCCGATCTTGCCGCCTGTCCCGAAGACCGTCTGATGAAACTATGGGAAGGACTGGGATATTACAGCCGCGTCCGCAATCTCCAAAAAGCCGCCCGTATCGTCGTTGAGCGTTACGGCGGGCAGTTGCCTGCCGATTACGCGGCGTTACGCGCGTTGCCCGGGATCGGCGACTACACCGCGGGGGCAATCGCGTCGATTGCCTTCGGGCTTCCCGTTCCCGCCGTTGACGGCAATGTGTTGCGCGTCATTGCCCGCTATGCCGACGATGACGGCAACATTGACGATCCCGCCGTCCGCAAACGCGTTGCGGCGTCGCTTCGGGCGGTTTATCCCGCCGAGCGGTGCGGCGATCTGACCGAGTCGCTGATGGAGCTCGGCGCGACGGTATGCCTCCCCAACGGTGCGCCGCTTTGCGCCGATTGTCCCTTGCGGTCGCGTTGCCTTGCTTTCCGAAACGGTACGGTCTCCGATCTGCCCGTACGCAAAGAGAAGCCTCCCCGTCGGATCGAGCGTCATACCGTACTATGGATTACGGACGGGCAGGGGGTCGCTTTGATTCGCCGTGCCGCACGCGGTGTGCTGGGCGGGCAGTGGGCACCGCCGACGACGGAAGGCGCTTTGTCCGAAGCGGAAGTGCGCAAGCTGCTGTGCGAAGCGGATTGCCGAATTCTTACGCTGACGCCGCAACCGAACTATATCCACGTTTTTACGCACATCGAGTGGCACAATACCGTTTATCTTGCCGTCGTACAAGCAATTCCGTCGCAATGGCGCCGTGTGACAGCCGATGAATTGCAACGGGAAGTCGCTTTGCCGGCGGCGTTTCCGATGCCGCATGCGCTCAAAAACGGAGCATCGGGCGCCTTAGACGCTCTTCCGAAATCTAAAAATGTATAATTATGCATAATATGTGCAAAATTATGAATAAAATTATAAAATAATCCAAAAATAACGTATTAAATGCTTGACTTAATTTTTTGTGAGTGCTAAGATAGACGTATTCTCAACGGAGGCGACTCATTGTTATGAAAGATAAAAAGATCAAAAAAATCGTATTGGCATATTCGGGCGGGCTGGACACTTCGATTATTATCCCCTGGCTGAAGGAGAACTACGATAACCCCGAGATCATTGCCGTTTCGGGCGACGTCGGACAAGGGACGGAGCTGGACGGACTCGAGGAAAAAGCGATCAAGACGGGTGCGAGCAAACTTTATGTTCTCGACCTCAAAGAAGCGTTTATCCAAGACTATGTATATCCGACCTTGCAGGCGGGTGCCAAATACGAAGGCGAATATCTGCTCGGCACGGCGTTTGCGCGTCCGATCATTGCCAAAGGCATTGTCGACATTGCCAAAAAAGAAGGCGCCGACGCCATCTGCCACGGCTGCACGGGGAAAGGCAACGATCAGGTTCGGTTTGAACTGACGATCAAGGCATTTGCCCCCGAAATGAAAATCATTGCGCCTTGGCGGGAATGGAGCATCAAGTCGCGCGACGAAGAAATCGACTATGCCGAAGCGCACAACGTGCCGCTCAAAATCAATCGCGAGACCAGCTACAGCAAGGACAAGAACCTGTGGCACCTCTCGCACGAAGGGCTGGATCTCGAAGATCCCGCCAACGAACCGCAGTATGACAAAGAGGGATTTTTGGAGATGGGCGTCAGCCCCATGCAGGCACCCGACAAGGCGACGTATATCACGATTTCGTTTGAGAAGGGTGTGCCCGTCAAGCTGAACGGCGAAACCTTAAACGGCGTGGATATGGTCACCAAACTTAACAAATTGGGTGGCGAAAACGGCATCGGTCTTGCCGATATTATCGAGAATCGTCTGGTCGGCATGAAGTCGCGCGGCGTGTACGAAACGCCGGGCGGAGCCATTCTTTACAAGGCGCACGACATCCTCGAGAGTCTGACGCTCGACCGCGACACGATGCACTACAAAAAGCTGGTTGCCGAGCAGTTTGCCGAGCTTGTTTATTTCGGAAAGTGGTTTACGCCCCTTCGCGAAAGTCTTTCGGCTTTTGTCACCAAGACGCAGGAGTACGTTACGGGGGACGTCAAACTCAAACTGTACAAAGGCAACATCATTCCCGCGGGAGTCACCTCTCCGTACTCGCTCTATGACGAAGAGATTGCGACGTTTGCCGCCGACGAAGTTTATGATCAAAAAGATTCGGCAGGATTCATCAACCTGTTCGGTCTGTCGCTGAAAGTCGGCGCGCACATGAAAAAGAAAAACGGTATCACAGACTGATCGGACGGGGACGGCGATGCCGTCCCCGCATTCTCTATGGCAATGAAAAAGATTTTTATCGACGGAAAAGAAGGTACGACCGGGCTTGAGATCTTTCATCGGCTTCAGGGCAGGGCGGGGATCGAGATTGTCACGCTCCCCGAACATTTGCGCAAAGATCCCGACGCGCGGAGAGAGGCGTCTCTTGCAAGCGATCTGACGGTTTTGTGTTTGCCCGACCGTGCCGCCGCCGAGGCGGTCAAGGCGCTGGAAGGCAGTTCGGCGCGCATCATCGACGCGTCGACGGCACACCGTACCGCGCCCGGTTGGGTTTACGGCTTTGCCGAGCTTAACAAGAGACAAGCTGAGGCAATCGCCGCGGCACAACGGGTTGCCAATCCCGGATGTCACGCGACGGGACTGATTGCCGCCCTCGCGCCTTTGGTTGACAAGGGCGAGGTCGATCCTTCCGAGTCGATCTCCTGCTTCTCGCTGACGGGTTACAGCGGCGGGGGCAAAAAGATGATCGCGGAGTACGAAAGCGAGGGGCGCGACGTTGCATTGCAGTCCCCGCGGATTTACGCCTTGGGACAAACACATAAGCACTTGCCCGAGATGACGCATTACTGCCGCTTGACTTCGGCTCCCGTATTTTCGCCCGTCGTTGCCGACTTTTACCGCGGAATGGCGGTTACGGTATTTTTGCCGGGGAAAGCGGGGCGCACGCCCGATGCGATTGCGGATTGCCTTTTCAAGCATTACGCGGCGTATCCCAATATTAAGGTTTCGATGCAGGACGGCGCAATGCTTGCCGCAAACCGCTATGCAGGGAAGGACGGCTTGGAACTGGTGATCGGCGGCACCGAAGGAAGAGTGACGGTTACGGCGCTGTTTGACAATCTCGGCAAAGGGGCGTCGGGTGCCGCGGTACAAAATATCAATCTGATGCTCGGATTCGGGCAGTACGAAGGACTTGTGTTATGACG
The DNA here is from genome assembly GCA_018713745.1 of Candidatus Stercoripulliclostridium merdipullorum. Lineage (GTDB taxonomy): Bacteria > Bacillota > Clostridia > Christensenellales > DTU072 > Stercoripulliclostridium > Stercoripulliclostridium merdipullorum. Next base: position 36,273 of record DVOH01000024.1, read on the forward strand.
GAGTTTCAATGGATTTCGGGCGGGATCACCGCGCCCAAAGGATTTTGCGCCGCAGGCGTGCATGCGGGGATCCGCAGGAACAGAACCAAAAAAGACCTTGCGCTGATTGTATCGGACGTTCGCTGCGCGGCGGCTGCGGTTTATACACAGAACAAAGTCAAAGGCGCGCCGATCGGCGTGACGCGGGAGCATCTTGCGGACGGATATGCCCAAGCCGTCATCGTCAACAGCGGCAACGCCAATACCTGCAACGCCAACGGCGTCGAAATTGCCGAAGGGATGTGTCGCTTGGTCGAAACCCATACGGGAATTGCCGCAAACGACGTTATCGTCGCTTCGACGGGCGTGATCGGGCAGGAAATGACGCTCGATCCCATCGCCGCGGCAATGGAGGGATTGACGGCTTCGCTTGCCAAAAACGGGTCGCTTGCGGCGGCGGAAGCGATTATGACGACCGACACCGTCGTCAAAGAAAAAACACTGAGATTTATGTTGGACGGCAAGCCCTGCACGATCGGGTGTATTGCCAAAGGCTCGGGGATGATTCATCCCAATATGGCGACGATGCTGGTATTTGTCACCACCGACGTCGCAATCGAATCGGAGCTTCTGAAAGAAGCAGTCTCCGCCGACGTCAAAAAATCGTTTAATATGATCAGCGTCGACGGGGATACTTCGACCAACGATATGTTGTGCGTCATGGCTTCGGGTCTTGCCGGCAATCGCACGATTGCCGAAAAGGACGCCGATTACGACACCTTCTGTCAGGCACTTCGTCTTGTCACCGTAGCGGTCAGCAAAATGATCGCCAAGGACGGCGAGGGGGCAACCAAACTGCTCGAGTGCCGGGTCACGGGGGCGTCGGACGAAGTTAGCGCCGTCGTCATTGCCAAAAGCGTTATTACAAGCAGCTTGTTTAAGGCGGCGATGTTCGGCGCGGACGCCAACTGGGGCAGGGTGCTTTGCGCGATCGGATACAGCGGCGCCGACGTCGACGTCGACCGTATCGATATTTCGTTTGCCTCGGCAGAGGGCGAAATCGTCGTTTGCCGGCAGGGTTCGGGCGTTCCGTTCGACGAAGAGGCCGCCAAGCGGATTCTGTTGAAAGACGAAATCGTCATCCGGATTGCATGCAACGACGGCAACGGAGAGGCGACGGCATGGGGCTGCGATCTGACATACGATTATGTCAGGATCAACGGCGATTATCGGACCTGAAGGAGGGGATATGGAAGCGGACGTCAAACAAAAAGCGGAAATTCTGGTACAGGCATTGCCGTATATTCATCAGTATAACGGCAAGATTCTCGTCATCAAATACGGCGGCAACGCGATGATCAACGAAACGCTGAAAAAAGCCGTCATGAGCGACCTGGTGTTGCTTTACAAAACGGGCGTCAAGATCGTGTTGGTGCACGGCGGCGGACCCGAAATCAACGAAGCCCTCAAAAAAATGGGGATCGAAACAAAGTTTGTCGGCGGACTCCGTCAGACCGACCGCGCGACGGTCGAAGTGGTGCAGATGGTGCTTGCGGGCAAGGTCAACAAAGATCTGGTCAATCTGATCGAAAACGAAGGCGGCAAGGCGATGGGGTTGTCGGGGATAGACGGGCATATGCTGGAGTGCAGACCCGTTTCGGCAGAACTCGGTTATGTCGGCGCGATCGAAAGGGTTGACGTCGAACCCGTCCTCAGCGTTTTGGAAGCGGGATATATCCCCGTCATCAGCACGGTGGGCTGTGATAAAGAGGGGAACGTGTACAATATTAACGCCGATACGGTTGCGGCGGCGATTGCGGGGAGTCTGAAAGCCGAAGCGCTGATCTCGATGACGGATATCCGCGGGATTTTACGCGACAAAAACGACGAGAATTCTCTGATTCCCGTCGTGCAGGTCAGCGAAGCGCCGCAACTGATCCGAGAGGGAATTATCTCGGGCGGAATGATTCCGAAGATCGAGTGTTCGGTCGAAGCCATCCGTCGCGGCGTCAGCAAAGTTTTTATCATCGACGGCAGGATGCCGCACGCGATTCTGATCGAAATTCTGTCCGATCAAGGGATCGGAACCATGTTTTGTTAGGAGGCGATATGAATACGATTGAAACCGACCGGCAATACGTCGCCCCGACTTATCGGCGAGAAAGCGTCGTCTTTGTCAAAGGGAAAGGCAGTCTGTTGTTTGACGAAACAGGCAAGGAGTATATTGATTTCGGCAGCGGAATCGGAGTCAATGCTTTGGGAGTAGGGGATCCCGAATGGACGGATGCGGTTACCCGTCAGATCGAAAAGCTACCGCATATCAGCAATCTTTATCATACCGCTCCGTGTGCCGAGCTTGCTGCCGAACTGGTCGGACGGACGGGGATGGCAAAGGTGTTTTTCTGCAATTCCGGCACGGAAGCCAACGAGGCGGCGATCAAAGCTTGTCGCAAATATTCCTTTGACCGTTACGGTCGGGAGCGTTATAAGATCGTGACGTTGGAGCGATCCTTCCACGGCAGAACGCTTGCCGCGCTTTCGGCAACGGGGCAGCCCGATCTGCAGACGCCCTTTGTGCCAGTTGTCGAAGGGTTCCGATATGTCAAGGCCGGGGATCTTGCCGCGATGCGGGAAGCGATCGGTGACGATACCGCCGCGGTGATGATCGAGATGATCCAGGGAGAAGGCGGCGTCAACGTCCTCGATGCCGAATATGTTGCGGCGGTTGCCGCGATGTGTAAAGAAAAAGACGTTTTGCTGGTCGTCGACGAAGTGCAGACCGGCAACGGCAGAACGGGGACGTTGTACGCCTATCAAGGATACGGGATAGAGCCCGATCTCGTGACGACGGCAAAAGGACTGGGCAACGGCTTGCCGATCGGAGCGGTGCTGTTTAACCAAAAGACCGCTTGCGTTTTGTCGGCGGGTTCGCACGGCTCGACGTTCGGCGGCAATCCCGTGGCGACGGCGGGGGCATTGGCGGTGCTGAAGAAGCTGACGCCCGATTTTCTTGCCGAAGTCGAACGGAAAGGGGCGTATATGCGTATGCGGCTTGCGGCGATGAAAGGCGTCAAGGGCGTAACGGGCAAAGGTCTGATGATCGGCGTCGCCGTAGAAGATGCCGCCAAAGTCAAAAGCGCGTGTCTGACAAAAGGACTTGTCGTACTGACGGCAAAAGACAAAGTGCGGCTGTTGCCCGCGCTCAATATTCCCGACGAGCTGATCGATCGGGGGCTGAATATTATGGAGGAAGCGTTGCAATGAAACATCTGTTGAAGCTACAGGATCTGTCCGAGCAGGAAATTTATCAAATTCTCAATACCGCCGATCAGTTGAAGTATGAGCTGAAGCACGGGATCGCCCATCCCAAGTTGAAAGGGAAAACGCTTGCGATGATTTTCAGCAAGTCCTCGACGCGAACGCGCGTTTCGTTTGAAACGGGAATGTTTCAGTTGGGCGGACAGGCGTTGTTTTTGAGTTCGCGCGATATTCAGCTCGGGCGCGGAGAGCCGATCGAAGATACCGCACGGGTTCTGTCGCGCTATGTCGACGGCATTATGATCCGCACCTTCCGTCAGTCCGACGTCGAAGATCTTGCCCGTTACGGCACGATCCCGGTGATCAACGGACTGACCGACTATTGCCATCCCTGCCAGGTGCTTGCCGACCTGATGACGATCCGCGAGCATAAGGGAAGCCTCAAAAATCTTAAGATGACCTTTGTCGGCGACGGCAACAATATGGCAAACAGTCTGATCGTCGGAGCCGTCAAAGTCGGCATGAAAATCACGGTTTGTTGTCCCGAAGGATATTATCCGGATGCTCAAATTGTCGAATACGGAAAACAAAGCGGATTGCTGGAGATAACGTCCGATCCCGTTTCGGGGGCAAAAGACGCCGACGTTGTTTATACCGACGTATGGGCAAGCATGGGGCAGGAGGAAGAAGCGGAAATCCGTAAGCAGGCATTTAAGGGGTTCTGTGTCGACGACGCCGTGATGCAGGCGGCAAAAAAGGATGCCATGGTTTTGCACTGTCTGCCCGCTCATCGCGGCGAAGAAATCACGGCAGACGTGCTCGAAGCGCACGCACAGGAAATTTTTGACCAGGCGGAAAACCGCTTGCATGCCCAAAAAGCCGTTATGGTGCTGACGATGGCTTAAGGCAAAAACCCGATCGACAAAAGGGCGTCGCGGCGCCCTTTTTTCATACGGAATTTGCTCCGATTTCCCTATTTACAAACCTATCCCCTTCCTATATAATATTTATATTATCTTTTATCTTTCCGTTGTCGGAAAGGTCGGTGCGTTTTACGCATCTGATTGCAGGGAGGTATTTATGGAGCACACCGATCGCAACTATATCGGGAAAAAAGAGTTCTGGACGTTTGCCGCCGCGGCAGGCGGACAGGGGATGATTTACGCGATTATGTCGTCGTATATCTCCGACTTTTACCTCAACGTCATGGGACTTTCGCCGCTGTTTGTGTTGTTGCTGATGTTGCTTGCCCGCATCTGGGACGCCGTCAACGACCCGATGATGGGCGCGCTTGCCGATCATACGCAGACCAAGTGGGGGAAATTCAAGCCCTATATCATCGTGACCCCCATCCCCGTTGCGGTGCTGACCGTTCTGTTGTTTTACGCTCCCGATATTTCCCCGACCATGAAGATGGTGTATGCCGGCATCACCTATGTGCTGTGGGGGATGATTTATACGATGAGCGACGTGCCGTTCTGGGCGTTGCCCAACGCCATGACCCCCAACCCGAAAGAGCGTGCAAGACTGATTTCGATCGGTCGTACCGTCAACGGCGTCGGCTCCGCCGTTCCGATGGTGATCGTCATGGGGCTCGGGTGGATTCTGCCTCTGTTTAACCTCAGCGGCAATCAGCTCGAACAGACGCGCTATCTGACCGCCGCCCTGGTCGCGGCAGTCGTCGGCAATCTGATTTTCATTACGGTGTTCTTCACCGCAAAAGAGCGCGTCAATATTCCCAAACCCGTCAAACATCCCGACAACCCCGGCGTGCTGAAAGCAATGTTCCGATGCCGTCCGCTGATGATCGTCGTCATTATGGGGATTCTTTCTTCCACCCGCTATCTTATGCAGGCAGGGGCCATTCACGTCGCCCGCTATGCCTTTTATATCGGGCCCGAAACCGTTACCGAAGCTGCGTTGCAGTCCAATATTTCCACCGTCAGCCTGGTGTTTTCGATCGCGACCGCCGTCGGTATGTTCGGTTCGATGGTCTTTTTGCCCAAACTCTACAAAAAATTTAACTACAAACAGATTATCATCGGCAGCAATCTCATCGGGATGGTGTCTTGCCTGATCATCTATTTCATCGGCTATCGCAATTTCTGGTGGTGCGTACCCTTCCTCGTCATTTCCAGCATCCCGCTCGGGACGATGAACGTCACCTCTTACGCCATGATCGGTGACGCCCTCGATTATATGGAATTGAAGACGGGGCTTCGCTCCAACGGTCTCGGCAATGCCTGCCAGTCCTTTGTCAACAAACTCGGCAACGCGCTTGCCACGACGTTTGTCGTACTGATGTATATTATCGTCAATCTCGACATCAACAAGATCGGGACCGACTATACCGTCGACCCCAATACCCTCGATCACGGGGTTCGCAACGGAATGTTCCTGCTCGTTTCGCTGTTGCCGGCGGCGGGAATGTTGCTCAGCTCGATCCCCGTATTCTTTTACGATCTTGTCGGTGCCAAAAAAGATAAAATTACCGCAGAATTGCACAAAATGCGCGCCGAAAAAGGAATTGTCATCGAAGAATAATCGCAGGAGGCATTATGTTTATTTATCCCAAATTTGACCGAAGCGGCAAAAAGGTTGTAACGCGTACTTACGGCAAGACGGCGTCGATGCTGCAAAATATTACCGTTTACAAAATGAAGCCGGGCGATCGTCTCGAACTGACCGAACCCGGAATGGAAAGCGCCTATCTCCTGATGGAAGGCGAGATAACCTTTTATTGGGACGACCGCTCGTTCCGTGCCGCCCGTACGGGCGTCTTTGACGATCTGCCCGTCTGTCTGCACACGCCGCAGGGCGTTGTCGTCGCAATCGAAGCACACGCGCTGACCGAACTGCTTGTCCAGTCCACGCCCAACGAGCGGGATTTTGCCTGTCGTCTGTTTGACAAGACCGACGTGACCAAGTTTGTCAGCTGCGAAGGCCGCTGGGAAAATACAGCCGTCCGTGACGTCGTAGACATTATCAACATCAAAAATTCGCCGTATTCCAATATGGTACTCGGCGAAGTTTACGCCCGTCAGGGCAGGTGGTGGAGTTATATTCCGCACAATCATCCCCAACCCGAAGTGTATTACTACAAAATGCACCGCCCCGAAGGCTTCGGCGCCTGCTTCATCGGGGACAAGGCGTATACCGTCAAGGACGGTTCGGCGGGGCTGTTTGACGGAGGCTATACGCACGTTCAGGTCACGGCTCCGGGATATCCGATGTACTGCGCCTGGATGATCCGTCACCTGGACGGCGATCCTTGGGACAATACCAGAACGGACGATCCGGCGTTTATATGGCTACTGGATCTTCCCGTCGAAACCAAATAACAGGAGGCAATATGAAGCGCATCAAAATGACGGTCGGGGAAGCGGTCGTAAAATTTCTCGATCGGCAATACGTCCGTTTAGACGGAAGAGAAGAAAAGTTTGTCGAAGGCGTTTTTACGGTGTTCGGGCACGGATGCGTGCTGGGCATGGGAGAAGCGCTTGCCATGACGAGCCACGGGCTGAAAGTTTATCAGGGCAAAAACGAGCAGGGGATGGCGCACGCCGCCATTGCCTATGCCAAACAGAACAATCGCCGAAAAATCATGCCGTGTATCTCGAGCATCGGTCCGGGTGCCGCCAATATGATTACGGCGGCGGCTACGGCAACGGTCAACAACATCCCGCTCCTGCTTCTGCCGGGGGATACGTTTGCCACCAGAAGGCCCGATCCCGTCTTGCAACAGCTTGAGCAACCCCACGATCTGACGATATCGACCAATGACGCATACAAAGCGGTGACGCGGTATTTCGATCGCGTCAGTCGCCCCGAAATGTTGGAAAGCGCGTTGCTCAACGCCATGCGCGTCCTGACCGATCCCGCGATGACGGGCGCGGTCTGTATTGCAATGCCGCAGGACGTGCAGGGCGAAGCCTATGCCTTCCCCGCGTCGTTGTTTGAAAAGCGCGTGCATACGATTTCGCGTCCCTGTGCGGGGATCGAAGAGATGATCGAAGTTGCCAACGCCGTCCGTACCGCCAAGAAGCCCGTTTTCATTGTCGGGGGCGGCGCGCGCTACAGCGAGGCGGGCGAAGTGATCGAGCGCATTGCCGAAACGGCGGGGATCGCGATTGTCGAAACGCAAGCGGGCAAAAGTACCGTCAGAGGGTCGCATCCTTATAATCTCGGCGGATTGGGCGTGACGGGGAACGCGGCGGCAAACGCCATCCTCAAAAAAGCCGATCTCGTCCTTGCACTCGGGACGCGCTTTAGCGACTTTACGACGGCGTCCAAGACCTTGTATGCCGACAAGCCCGTTGTGACGATCAACGCTTCCCGCTTCCATGCCGAAAAACTTTCGGCAACGGCGGTTGTCGGCGACGTCAAGGCTTGTCTTGAGTTGCTGGAGTCGATGCTGGTCGGATACAAGAGCCGCTTTGTCAAGGAAATCCGCGCGGCAAAAGAAGCGTGGGACAAAGAAATGCAACGCTTGACCTCGATCGAATACACCGAAGACCTGGTTCCCGAAGTCAAGAATATGGTTGCCACAACGCTCAAAGACTTCAATCGCGCCACAGGCGCCGCCTTGTGTCAGACGACGGCAATCGGGATTGTCCGAGAAGAGATTGCTAAGGACGCGATCGTCGTTGCCGCGTCGGGGAGTCTGCCGGGATGCATGCAACGGATGTGGACGACGGACGCCCTTTATTCGTACAATATGGAATACGGCTACTCCTGCATGGGGTACGAAATCGCGGGAGCCTTCGGCTCCAAACTCGCATCGCCCGCGCAAGAAGTTTATGCGATGGTCGGGGACGGCAGCTTCCTGATGCTGCACAGCGAAATGGTCACCGCCCGACAAGAAGGCAAGAAGATCGTCGTATTGTTGTTTGACAACGGCGGATTCGGATGCATCAACAATCTGCAGATGGGCAAAGGAATCGACAGTCTTGCGACCGAACTCCGTTACGGCGCCGAAGCGGGGACGGACTTTGTCGCAATCGACTACGCCAAAGTCGCCGAGGGATACGGCTACAGAGGGCTTACCGCCCGTACGCCCGAAGAACTGCGTGCCGCGCTGAAAGAAGCGCGTGCGGCGGAAGGCGGTGTTTTGATCGACATCAAAGTTCTGCCCAAGACGATGACGGACGGATACGAAGGGGGATTCTGGCAGGTCGGGATCAACCGCATGCCCCGCAATGCAAAGCAACAGTCCGCTCTTGACGAGCAGATCAGATATACCAAATAAAGGAGAAAACGCAAGTGGACAAAAAGAAAGTCAAACTGGGCATCGCGCCGATCGCTTGGACCAACGACGATATGCCCGATCTCGGCGCCGAAAACACGTTTGAGCAATGCGTCAGCGAAATGGCGCTTGCAGGCTACAAAGGATCGGAAATCGGCAATAAGTACCCGACCAAAATCAACACGTTGCGGCGCGCACTCAATCTCAGGAAGCTGCGCATCGCAAACGCATGGTTTTCGACCTATCTTCTGACCAAGCCCTTTTATGAAGTAGAGACCGAAATTCACAAAAAACTGAAGTTTCTCAAAGCGATGGGGGCAAAGGTAATCGGAGTCAGCGAGCAAAGCTACAGCATTCAGGGGCAACCCGAAACGGCGGTGTTCGACAACAAGTACGTCATGAACGATGAAGAATGGGCGTTGTTTGCCGACGGGCTGAACCGCCTCGGCGAAATCGCTCTGGAGCGCTACGGCATTACGCTTACTTATCATCATCATATGGGTACGGTGGTGCAGACCGAAGCCGAGATCGGCAAGATGATGGAGATGACCGATCCCCGATTTGTATCGCTGTTGTTTGACAGCGGGCATCTTGCCTATTGCGGGGAGGACTATATGCGGGTCCTGCGCAAATACGTCGGTCGCATCCGCCACGTTCATCTGAAGGACATCCGACCCGAAGTCGTGCAGAAGGTCAAGGCGGAAGGGCTGAGCTTTTTGCAGGGCGTCCGTCTCGGAACGTTTACGGTCCCCGGGGACGGCGCGATCGACTTTCAGCCCATTATCGACGTTCTGGATCAAGCCGGCTACGAAGGCTGGATGATCGTAGAAGCGGAGCAGGATCCCGCGCTTGCCAATCCCTTGGAATACGCGATCAAAGCGCGCAAATACATCAAAAGCATTGCAAAAATCTAATATCGGAAGGTAAACAATTATGATTCAGATCGGAATTATCGGAGCAGGTCGGATCGGCAAAGTGCATGCCGAGTCGATCACGCGGTTTGTCAAAGGGGCGGAAGTCAAAGCGATCGCCGACCCCTATCTCACCGAAGAAACCAAAGCATGGGCAAACGCGATGGGCATTGCCGAGGCGTACGGCGACTACCACAAAATTCTTGCCGATCCCGCCATCGACATCGTGTTGATTTGTTCGTCAACCGATACGCACTCGCAGATTTCGCTCGAAGCGATTGCCGCCGGCAAACACGTTTTCTGCGAAAAGCCCATCGACCACGACGTCGAAAAAATCAAAGCGGTCATTGCCGCGCTCAAGGACTCCAAAGTCAAGTATCAGGTCGGGTTTAACCGCCGCTTCGACCATAACTTTATGGCGGCGCGCGAAGCCGTCAAAAGCGGTAAAATCGGCGACCTGAATATCCTGAAAATCACGTCGCGCGATCCCGGTGCGCCGCCCGTATCGTACATCAAAGTGTCGGGCGGGATTTTCCTCGATATGACCATCCACGACTTCGATATGGTGCGGTTTATGTCGGGGGCGGAAGTCGAAGAAGTCTACGCGATCGGCGGCGTTCTGGTCGATCCCGCAATCGGAGAAGCGGGTGATATCGACACCGCGATCATCACGATGAAGCTGTCCAACGGCGCGCTTGCCGTCATTGACAACTGCCGCCGCGCCACCTACGGTTACGACCAGCGCGTCGAAGCGTTCGGAAGCCTCGGACAGGTCGCCATCGGCAACGATACCGATTCGACCGCCGTGATCAGCAACGGAGAGGGCGTGACCGCCGAAAAGCCCAAGCTGTTCTTCCTCGAGCGCTATATGCAGGCATATGTTGCCGAAGTCAGCGCGTTCATTGACGCCGTCGTCAACGACAAGGAGGTCGCCGTAAGCGCCGAGGACGGTCTGAAACCCGTGTTGATCGGGCTTGCCGCCAAGAAGTCGCTTGCCGAAAACCGTCCCGTCAAAATCAGCGAAATCGGCTGAGCTCCGATCGAACGGGAGTAAAGATATCCGATTGCAACAAAAACCGATCCTTTGCGGGATCGGTTTTTGTGTGGTTCCGAAATGTTATTGTTGGAAGGGGAGTGCGTCGAGAAGGGGTTGCAGCAACGCCTGAAAATCGACATGGAAGACGAAAATCGCGAGGGCGACGCCGGCTGCCGCCAGGATCAGTTCGATCAGAATCAAAATCAGCAGGGCGCGGGCATACGACTTTTTGGAGGGGTTGGTCTTTCCGGAAAATGCCCAGACAAACAGGCAGATCAGATTGACCAGCGGGATGATCAGTAATATAAACGTACCGATCCATGCCCCCGTTTTCATGGGAGGCTGTGCGGATTCTGACGCGCGATAGGGGGCGCCGGATTGAGGCATCGGACGGGGACGCCCGGGCGCGGGGCCGTATTGAGTGGGATAATAAGGGTCACGGTAATACGGTTGCATAGCTTCTTCTCCTTGGACGGGCGGCGGATTTTGCCGCAATGATACCGATATTATAGCACAAAGCCGCAAGGATTTCAAGGGGAAAAACCGAAATTGTCTTTCCTCCGAAGCCGAGCGGAGGCGATTCCGAGATCGATTAAATGGGATTCCGAAAATCGAGAAACAGCACCCTAAACTTATATATTTGCGATTTATGCCTGTCGTTTCGGCGCACAAAAAAACCACGCCTTCGGAGCGTGGTTTTTTTGAGTTTGACGTTGTTACAGCTCGATGGAGTTGAGCAGTTCTTTCAGCTTGACGGCTTCCTCTTTGCTGAGGGTGACGCCTTTGCCCATGCGGTCGTGGTTGGGCGACCATTCGCGCAGGTCGAGACGAGCTTCTCTTTCGTTCCAGCTGACATAATTGAGTTCTTTGGTCCAGCCTCTGTTGGACTCGCTCAGGACACCGACTTTTTGGGTGATTTCGTATTTCAGTTCGGGCATTTTCTCCTCCTGTCGGTTTTCCGGTGGGAAAACCCTAAATATATATTTATCTATAATATAATATATAAAAAATTATATTTCAAGTAAAATATACTATATTTACTATAATTTTATTATGTGGGCGCGCAAGCGCATTTTTACGAAAGTTTAATTCTCACTTCGGCGATAAAACGCGCATTATTGTCGGGGTTTGTCGCGGAGACGGAGATCGGGTCCGTTCAACGCAATCCATTTTGCGGCGGCGCGGTCGAATAAACGCGAAAAAATACGGTCGCCGTACCGGCTCAATACGCCCGATTCGTCAAGATTGGTCGTGATCATCGTCAGTTTTCCCGCACGGACGGCGATCAGTTCGTATAAATAGGGAAGGCTCACGTTGTTGTATTCCGTTTCGGTGCCGAGATCGTCGATTACAAGCAGGTCGCACTCTTCCAAAGGCATCAGAATCTCACGTTTCCGTTCGATCGGCGCAAGATGACTGCTTAAAAACAGGCGATTCATCATCGAGGCGGGATAAATCAGCGCGGTATGTCCTTTGTCCATCACCATGTTGGCAAATACCGTCGCGGCATAGCTTTTCCCCGATCCGACGGGACCGCTGATGCCGAAAATCGACGTTTTTTGGGCGGGAAATTTGCTCGCAAGCGCCTTGAGGAGATTGTATGCGTTGCGGTATGCGTCGCGATCGCCTTCGGGCAATGCGTCGAGATCGCCTTTCGTAAACGTTTTTTTGTCCGTTACGCGGTCGGGACAGTCTTCCGAGAGCAACTCGAACATCTTGCGGCGGATACACTCGCACAATGTGCCGTCTTTCATGCCGCGATCGCCGCATACGGGGCAGTCGGGGCGGTAAAGAAGGTCCGCTTCGGTCTTTCCGTGCGCGGCAAGCGCAAGGCGAAAATCCACAATGGCCTTGTCGATTTCATCTTGAAGTTGCCCGATCGGCTTGTTTTGGGATCTCAAACGTGCCGCTTGAAAAGTAAGCTGCAATTTTTTGCCTTCTGCCGCCGCAAATGCGGGGTCTTTGCGGAGATCGGCAAGCAGCGTTTCGATTTCCAGTTCTTTGCGGCGTTTTTCGGCTTGCAAAAGGGCAAATGCCGTTTGTTCGACGTTTTTCATTACAGATCCTCCGTATCGATCGTTGCGCTGATGTCGGTGAAGACCGATCCCAATTCTTCCTTGCTGTAAGTGCGTTGCGGATAGGGCGTTTCTTTGGGTTTTTTGGCGCGACGATCGGGGATAAGCGATTCTTCGCTTTCATTCAGGCGTTTTGCAATGGCTTCGGCGTCCAAAACACCTTCCGCTTTCATTCGGGATAAAACGCGGTTGATGTTTGCCATCGGGAAGGGCTTGCCGGCACAATATTTTGCCGCGGCACCGATCGCTTCGTCGTCAAAACCCCATTCCTCGACAAACGTGCGGTAGTACTCCCGGTCGGCGCGTCCGACAACGGGCAAGCCGCCCGCAAGTTCGAGGATGGCGCGGATGCTGTCGTCCGTCCGTACCGAAGCCGCAACATAGTCCCTGACGCTTGCCGCGGTCAGATAACCGAGTTTGTAAAATTTGCCGACCAAAGCGTCCATTGCTTCGAGGGTGCGGAGATTGCGGACAAAGCAGAATTCGGCAAGGGCGCGCAAGGCGTCCTCTTCAAATCCCTTGCCCAGCCATGGATTGAGGTATACCTCGATCACCGCGTCGAGATCGGCATAGTAGGCTCCGATCTTTTTGACCAGCTCGGATGCCAGTTTTTTCAGCGATTCGCGTTGCTTCAGATAGGCATCCACTTCGGTCGCGCTGTGGGCGCCGGCATTGTGCAACTCTTCGATCAGAGCGGTCAGCCGGGTCATGCCGCCTTTCCGCTTGCAGGCGCGCGCCGCCACCAGCAAGGCGTCGAGGTCGTAGCGGTACTCCTTGCTCCACTTGAGGTATGCCTGGCGGTCTTCGAGTCCCGCTTCGGATTTCAGCCCCAATGCCGCAAATATTTGGCGGATGTCGGCGCCGTTGTTTTCGATTTCGGCGATTCGCTGCAGGACGTCGGGCTCCTTGGTCAGACCTTCTTTTGCCCAACGTTCGGCAACCGCCAAAATGTAGGGCGTCGAAGCGACCGCCTTCATGTCGATGCAATATTTGGCGATCAGGAGCATGGCGTTGATGTCGATTTTGTAGCGCTCCAGCATTTCGCAGTAACTCAGCAATTCGTTTTCGGACAGTACCCGTTCGGGGAACAGTCGCACCAGATCTTCGGTAAAGTCGGCATATTTCGACGCGTTCAGGCGGATCACCTTGGTCGCGGGGGCTTTGGGCGAGCGGTATACGACTTCGACCGGGTTGGTTTTGGTGATCGTCACCAGCCCTTCCTCGTGCCAGTATCGGAATGCCGTCATGACGCGTTCTTCACTCAGTTTCAGCGCCATCGCGATCGCTTCGATTCCGTTGCGTTCTTCGTCACCCGCCGTCGCATAATACAGTCCGTACAGATATACCTTGACGTCCGTTCCGTCCGCCGCAGGCAGATAGTTTTTGAGAAAAACGTTGTCCACCGACAAAAATCCGTCCTTCAGGTACTCTTTCCCCAGTCTGCACAAACCCATTTCCGTTCCTCGCTTCTGTTATTTATATATTTTTGCGTTTGACCTATTGCAAATTAAAGTGTTCGGTTGTATAATAGTTAAAACATTGTTCGCTTTGGGATTGACCGCTCATATACTATAGCACAATCTGCGGCGCTATGCTACTGAATTTGCCGTTTTTTTGCGGCATACTACATATAGCGGCGCCGTTCGGCACGGCACACAATTTACTTCACGGAGGAGATCTATGAAACCTATCAACCTTGTTTTCCAAGGCATCGCCAATCGCAGCGAAACGTACGATTTCGGCAATCGCGCCGGCGGTTGTATCGTTTTGCCCGACGCCGATTTGCCGTTGGTTCGTCAGGCAGTCGTTCTTGCGTTGTTCGGTGCGGGCAACGATTCGGTAGACCTGACGCTTCCCGTGCAGATCGAATTCAAGTTTGCGCTCGGCGAAGAGGAATACACGTTGATTCGCCGTTTCGACGCCGACGAAGGCGGCCACGTTGCCGAAACCGCGATTATTACCGACCTTGCCGAACAAGTCGTTTATGCCGAAGGAAAAGCCGAAGTCGACGCATATGTTGCCGACCGTTTGGGGCTGAAAGTCAATGCCTTCGAGCGGTTGTTTGCCATCGATCTTGCCGACGCCGACGCCATCAATGCCGATGCGACGGTGCGTGAAAGTTTTATTGCCGAGCATCTCAGCGGGATCGCGACGCCCGACGAAGTGATCACCAACTTTGCCGATCTCAGCGAGAAGGAAGCGGGTCTGATGGCGAAGATCGAAGGGATCGATCCGGTGACGCGCGATCAGATTCAGGAACACAAATTGGTCGTGGACAGCGACACCATCCGCCTGAACGAAATCCGCAAGGAGATGGACGAAGTACAGACCGACATCAAATATGCCGCGGAGTATCAGCAGAACCTCGACAACTACTATCAATCCACTGCAAATCTCGAAAAGCTTCGCGAGCGCGAGCCCGAGATCGAAGGGATCAAGGAGCGCGAAAAACGCGGCAGACTGGCGCGTTCGATCGAAGGGGTGGTGACGCGATACGACAGCGTGAAAGCGGAAGCGCAGGCGCTGAGAGCGTCGCTTGCCGATCAAGAAGCCAAAATCGAAGGGCTTCAGAAAAAGCTGACCGAAGGCAAAGCCGCCCAAAAGAGCCTGGAAGAAAAGTTTGTATATCACAACGCACGGGTCGAAGAGTATCGCAACGCGCTCAATCGCATCATTGCGGACGGAGCCGCCGATCCGACGACACTTAAGATCAACAACGAAGTGCAAAGTTATTATGCCGACGCCGACCGTCAAATTGCCGAATTAACCGAACGCAAGGACGCGGTCGATGCCGAAGTCGAAGCCCTGCAACGCGAAGTTGCGGCTTTGCGTGCCAAAGAGCAGGATATCCGCAATGCGGCGGCATATAAGAGCGCGGTTTACAGAGGCGCCGCCCTCGAAGGATTGCGCAGCAGAATCGCATCCGAGATCGAAGGGGGCGAAAAAGCGATTGCCGATCTCGAAAAGCGTCTGGTCGAACTGTACGAAAACGGGGAAGGCGTTGACAAGAAGGTGCGCGAACTCCGCGCGACGACAGACTCGCTGCTTGCCAAAATCAAAGGACGTCACAACACGGTACACGAAGCGATCGACGCCGACGCGTTGCAAAAGATCACGCTGTATCTCAATCATATTATGGCGAGCAACTATTCGATCGAACTGGACGCCGTCCTCAAAAAGATCGAAGACGTCGAACGCGCCAACGCAACATACGTTGCCCGTACCGAAGAAAAACGTGCGGCGATTGCCGAAGTCAAGGCGCATCTCGCGCGGCTAGAAGAGCGGTACCGTCTTCTCAACGAGAAGCTGACCGAATATTTGAGTTACAATCGGTTGCGGGATATTTCGGACGACATCGAGTACGGCAGTCACTGTCCGGTGTGCGACGGATTTGTCGCGTACAAAAAGAAACTTCCGCTCCGCGATACCAAGGCGATCGAGTCGCAGATGGATGCCGTCAAAGCGGAAATCGAAAAGGATCGCGCGTTATTGGTTTCGGCGACCCATGACGTGGGACAACTGGAGTCGGCGGTTACGGTCAGCGAGCAATACCGCAACGCTTTGATCGAAACGCGGGACGCCCGCAAAGCGGTGCTGGACGATATTCTCAAAAAATTCGGATGTGCCGACACTGCCGAACTGCGGCAGAAATCGGAGCAGGCGGCGGCGCGCAGCAACACATTGACGCGAGTTCTCGAGCGGTATTATCAGACCGAAGCCGAACTGCGGCAAAACACCGAAGCGCTGACGAAGATCAAGGACGAAATCTCGTATATCGAGTCGTCGACCCTGCCTGCCGAGCGCGACAGACTGGATGCAAACAAGGCGGCGCTTGCCGAAGCCGATGCGGCGTACGCCGAATTGGAAGGCTATTTCAACGGCGAAAGCGCGACGAGCCTTGCCGAAAAACTCGAGGTGGTCGAACGCGAAACGGAGACGACGATTGCCGAACGCGAAACCAAAGAAGAACGCCTGCGGGAACTGTCGGATCAGCAGGAAGAATACTTCCGTACGTTGATGCTGTTGTCCACGCGGTCGGTCAAGGTGGAAGCCGACGGCGTCGAAATGGAATATTCGGACGTGGTCGCCAAGGTAATTATGCGCCTGATGCACGGGATCACGGCGGAAATCGAAAAGAACGAAGCCGAAAAAGACGTTGCCAAAGTCCGTCTTGCCGCGGTTCGCAAAGTCAATGCAGAAACCGAAGATGCGATTGCGGCGCAGAAAGAGCAGACCATTGCTTCGCGCGCGGCGATCGAGGCAAGCGAGAAGGTCGCCGAAGAAATTTTCAACGAGTACAAAGAGTCGTTCGATTTGCTGAAAGTCCGCTCTCATGCCGACCTCGAGCAGTATCTCGAATCGGAAGAAACGTTGGACGGCTACCGCGATCAGACCAATCAATATGCCGACGAAGTGGTTGCCATCCGTGAGCAACTCAACATTTACGCCGACCGCGTCAATGCTTTGGGCGATTATTTCGACGCGGTGGAAGACAACAAATTCAAACTGGAAAAACTGCGTGCGGAAGAGCAGGTCGCCATTTCCGCCCTCAACGAAAGCCGCGTCGAGCAAGGCTCGATGGAACACCGTTATAAAGAACTGGTCGAATCCAATCAGCATCTTGCCCATCTCCAGTCCCGTCTGAAGAAGATCGAAGATCTTGCGCCCGCAATCAGCGAGGGAGCGATCATCGCCAAAGACCTTGCCGCGTTGATTGCCGAACGCCAGGAAGGCATCGTCAAAACGGTTTCGGCAGACCGATACGGCATCCGTATGGAAGAAGACGGTCATATCGCGCTGATTAACAATCGCCGTAACGGCAAAGAAGTATTGCCCGAAAAATACACCAAAGAAGAGCGGATGCTGATCCGGTTCTCGGCGGCGGCGGCATACAACCGTATCGTGACCGAATTGCTGGGAGGCGAAACCACGCCGATCATGGTGCTGGAAGAGGATGCCTGCGACAAAGCGCAGATCGGCGTGCTTGCAGAATATGCCCGCAACAACGATCTGATCGTTATGCCCCGCAACGAAAACGCGTTTTTCAAAGCGGCAAGCAAACTTTCTTGATTGATTCATAACTATATAGGCGGCAATTCCGCTCCCGTAAGGGGCGGAATTGTTTTAGCCGAGGGGTAAAACCGATGACGGTAATTCTCGAAGTAAAAGGGGTATCCAAAACCTATAAGCTCAAGCGCGGTCGCGGCATTTTGAAAGCGGTGGACAACGTTTCGTTCGGCGTTGCGTCGGGCGAAATCGTCGGCTTGCTGGGACCCAACGGCGCGGGCAAAACGACTCTGATCAAAATCATTGCGGGACTTGCTTCTCCCGATGCGGGCGTCGTGACGATCGAAGGGTATCGCACCGACCGCGAACGCGAAAAAGCAATGCGTCATGTCGGCGGTGTGATCGAGACGCCCGACCTTTACCCCGATTGGAGCGGCAGGCGCAATCTCGAATATTTTGCTTCCGTACAGCCCCCCGAAACGGTTGCCGGCGAAGGGAGCGCGGCGCTTTCTCCAAAACTTCGGATCAAAGCAAGGATCGACGAGGTTCTTTCGATCGTCGGCTTGTCGGCGCGCCAACAGGACGCCGTCAAAAAATATTCACTCGGAATGAAGCAGCGTTTGGGCATTGCGCAGGCATTGCTCGGCAATCCGCGTATGCTGATTCTGGACGAACCCGCCAACGGTTTGGATCCGGAGGGGATCCGCGAAGTCAGGCTGTTGCTGCATAAACTTGCGTCCGAAGGGATGGCAATCCTCGTATCCAGTCATCAGCTTGCCGAAATGCAACAAATGTGCGACCGGGTGCTGATCATGTCGGAGGGCGTTTTGACGCGCGAAGTGGGCATCAAAGAATTGGAGCAAGGGGAATCCCGCTCGCACGAAATCGTCATCGGGACCGACGACGTCGATCGATGCCGCGCCATTCTGACCGAAAAATTCAACGCCGCGGTCCGTGAGGGGGAGGGCGGTGAGATCATAGCCGTTTGCGGTGCTCCGATTGCCGAGATCAGCAAAGAACTTGTTTTGGGCGGGGTCAGTCTCCGCTCGATCGGCGAGCGCCGGCGGAACCTGGAGGACGTTTTCCTTGACGCAACCAGTCGCCGCGTATCGGAGGAGGACATCGGCAGTGTTTAAGCAATTCTATTGTGCCGAATGCAAAAAGGCGACGCGTCTGAAAGCCATTGTCGGATTGCTTGTCGCGGCGGTTTTGCTGTGCGTCGTGTATCTTGCCGTGGTCGGCGTGGTGCGCAGCGTCGCTTCGGACGAAATCGAAGGACAGCTCCCCGCCGATTTTGCCGTCGTTCGTTTTTCGCCCGAGACCAATCGCATCGGGTTGGAGAACGCGCGCGAAATGCTGGAAGAAGCATTGCGGCAGAAAGAAGAGCAGGGATATTCGTATTATATCGGGACCAACGATCCCGTCTATGCGGCAAAATCGATGGTTGCGCTTTATGAGTATGCCGTCGAACACGATCTTTCGGGTTCCTATACCGTATATATGGGCAATGAAACATTGCTGATGATGATTGCGCCGCTGTCTTATCCCGCTACGGTGGCGGGGCTTTTGTCGGTGCTGATGCTGTTCCCGATGATCTACGCCGTCATTGTAGGGGTGCGTTCGTTCGCGTCCGAATTCCGCGATCGCACGATCAAACTCGTACTGCTTCGTCCCGTCCGCAGAGAAACTTTGGCGCTGACCAAACTCCTTGCCGTATTAACGCACGCCGCCGCGGCGTTTGCGGCGACCCTCCTGCTTGCGCTGATCGCGGGGGCGATTCCAGCAACGACAACGTCGGTTGCCGATACGATTTATGTATTCAACGCCTCCGACGCGTTTGTCGCTTCCGACGCCTTTGTTCTCTGTCCGGCAATTTTGTTCGGCTTGTTGTCGGTGCTTGTTGTGGCGGCGGTGTCGTATGCCTTCGGCTTGCTGTTGCGCAAAGTTTCGAGCGCCATGCTTCTTTCGCTGTTGCTGGTGTTTGACGTCACGGGAATCGTACTGCAACTGACGGGGCTGTCGCGGTTTTCGTTTGGGACGGCGTTGTCGCTGTCGTATTTCTTCGGCGCGGGCATTACCGTTCCGCAGGCAAACTTCTTCCTGTCGGCGGCAATCCTGATTTTGTGGGGCGTCGGGCTGCCGCTTGCGGCAATCCTTCTTTTCCGCAAACGGGACGTTGCTTAGCGGTTCGGTCGCAGCGAAAAGCCGTTTTGCCCGATTTGCGCCGAAAAGTATTGACAACAGGGCATTATTAGGATATAATCCATTAGATTAAAGGTTGACATCTTTGGGTTCGGCTTGCATTACATCACGTTAAATTGGAGGAACTATGGAAAAAACCATACCCCTGACCCAAGCGTTCTTCGACGAGAACGCGGCACGCCTCAAGCATCTCGAAACCACGGGACGTACCGAGGTTTCCAACGCGATCAAAACGGCGAAAGAGTTCGGCGATCTCAGCGAGAATGCCGAGTATACCGCCGCCAAGAACGCGCAGGAACGCCTTGAAATCGAAATCGCACAGCTTTCCGAAATGCTGTCCAAAGCCTATCCGATCGACCTCAGCCTGCTCGGAACCAAATCCGTTGCGGTGGGCAATAAGGTCAAGATCTACGATTGTGAATTTGACGAAGAAATCGAGTATCAGATCGTCAGCAGCGTCGAGGCAAACAGCGAGAAGTGCAAAATCAGCGACGTCAGTCCTTTGGGCAAAGCGTTGATGGGGCATAAGGCGGGAGAAACCGTCGTCGCCAAGACCCCGGGCGGAGAAATCGAACTGAAAATCCTTAATATTTCCAAATAAAGGCAGGCAACTATGGATGACCGGAATATGATGCCCGAAACGGCGGCGGAAGACATAAACGAGCTGATCGCCGTCCGCAGAGAAAAACTTGCCGCACTGCGTGCGGAGGGCAAAGATCCTTATCAGGAAGTGCGTTTTGACGTTACGGCGCACGCGAAAGACATTTTTGACGATTACGCGGCGTACGAAGGCAAAACCGTCCGCATGGCGGGGCGTATTATGTCCCGTCGAATCATGGGCAAGGCAAGTTTTGCCCATATTCAGGACGGAACGGCGGAAATTCAGATGTATTTCCGCATTGACGGCGTAGGCCCCGAGCAGTATGACGCGTTCAAAAAGACCGACATCGGCGACATCATCGGCGTCGAAGGCGAAGTCTTTACGACGCACAAAGGCGAAATCAGCCTGAAAGTGACGTCTTTCCTGTTGCTCAGCAAATCGTTGCTGCCCCTTCCCGAAAAGTTTCACGGACTGCGTGACACCGATCTTCGTTACCGTCAGCGTTACGTCGATCTGATCATGAATCCCGAAGTCAAAGAGACGTTTGTCAAACGGAGCAAAATCGTTTCGGCAATCCGCGCGTTTCTGGACGGCAAGGGCTTTCTCGAAGTCGAAACGCCCATTCTCAACACGATTATGGGCGGGGCAAACGCCAGACCGTTTGTCACCCATCACAACACTCTCGACCTCGACATGTATCTCCGCATCGCGCCCGAACTGTATCTCAAACGTTTGATCGTCGGCGGATTCTTGAAGGTTTACGAGATGGGACGCCTGTTCCGCAACGAAGGGATGAGCATCAAGCACAATCCCGAATTCACGACGATGGAACTTTATCAGGCGTATACCGATTACAACGGGATGATGGACATCGTCGAAGAACTTTATCAGTATTGTGCCGAAACCGTACTCGGGACGACCGAAATCACTTATCAGGGTACGCCGATTCATCTCGGCGGAAAGTGGCGCCGCGTGACGATGGCGGATCTTGTCAAAGAACACACGGGGATCGACTTTTATGCCGACGATATGCCGACCGTGATTCGGAAGGCGGAGTCGGTCGGCGTTTATCTCGACAAAGACGTCAGCTGGGGCAACGCAATGTACAAAATCTTCGATCAGCTGATCGAAGAGAAATTGGTACAACCCACTTTCGTCATCGACTATCCCGTCGAGGTCAGCCCCCTTGCCAAACGCAAGAAGGACGACCCGCGTCTGACCGAACGGTTTGAGTTCTTTATCTATGCGCGCGAAATGGGCAACGCGTTCAGCGAGCTCAACGACCCCATCGATCAGAGAGGGCGGTTTGAAGATCAGGTCAAAGCCCGTGCCGCAGGCGACGACGAAGCCCAGATGATGGACGAGGACTTTGTCACCGCGCTCGAATACGGCATGCCGCCCACGGGCGGACTGGGCATCGGGATCGATCGGATGATTATGCTGTTTACCGATCAGGCGTCGATCCGTGACGTATTGCTGTTCCCGACCATGAAACCTCGCGCATAATGCGTACGCCTCTTCGCGATGCGCTGCAGGCGCATCTGGATCATCTTTCGTTTCACACCCCCGCCCACAGCGGGGTTTGTGTTTTTTCGGACGATCCGCGCTTTGACGTCACCGAGCTCGATTTCAGCGACAATCTCCACGCGCCGACAGGCGTGCTTGCCGAAAGCATGGCGGAAACGGCAGCCGCTTTCGGCGTCGACTTTGTCCGCTATGTTACGGCGGGCGCGACGGCGGCGATTCATACGGCGATTCTTGCGGCCGACGGACCTTATCTCGTATTCGGCAGCGCGCATAAATCGGTATTCAACGGACTGCGACTCAAAGGCGCGGAAAGTTATGTATACACCGCCCGCGATCTTCCTGCCGCCCTCGAAAAAACACGGGCAAAAACGTTGATCGTCACTTCTCCCGACTATTACGGCAACTGTCTTCCTCTGAAAAATATCGCAAGGACCGCGCATGCTTTCGGTTGCACCGTGATCGTCGACGCGTCGCACGGCTCGCATTTTGCGTTTTCTCAAAAACTACCGGTTTCGGCATCCGAATACGGAGATATCGTTATCTATTCTTTGCACAAAACAATGCCCGTCCCGACGGGCGGCGCGCTGATCGCGTGCAGGGCGGCGTATGCCGAGACAGTATCGGCGGCATTTGAGATCTGCCATACGACCTCTCCCTCTTACCCGATCATGACGGCGATCGAGGGGGCGGTCGATCTCTTCCGCAGGGAGGGGGAAGCGCTTTACGAACGGGTGTTTGACGCATTGGATGGGTTCGAGCGGGATTTGCCGAAGCCCTTTTCGATCGTGCGGGCAGAGGACCGTACCCGTTTGGTGTTGACTTCGCCGTATCTCGGGACAGCCGTCGCCGACGCCCTGCAACGGCATGAGATTTATCCCGAGTGCGCGGACGGCTCCCGCGTTACGCTGATCGTTACGCCGTTCAATGCCCGTCATCTCGGTCGGGTAACCGAAGTGCTGCGGCAACAAAGGGCGTATCCCCCCGCAGAGCCCGAGCCGCATTTTTCCCGCGGGATGGTGCAGCTGTCGTTCGGCAGGGAGTTCGAAGCGGTGCCGCTTTCGGACGCAATCGGTCGAATTGCTTATCGGGAAGCGGGGCTGTATCCTCCGGGGACGCCGGTCGTTTATTCGGGCGAGGTGCTGAGCGAAGAGAAGGCCGAGCTTCTGAAAAAGTGGGGCAACCGAACGTTCGGACTTGATTGCGGACGGATACTTGTGGTAAAATAAAACGGTGAGGATCTATCGTTGAACGGGAAGCTGATTACGTTTGAAGGATGCGAAGGCGTCGGCAAGTCGACGCAGCTGCGTTTGCTGAAGGAGTACCTTGAGCGTACGGGTCAGTCTGCCGTTTTTACAAGGGAGCCGGGCGGGACTCCGATCGCGGAGGAAATCCGCTCCATGCTCCTTTACAAAAACTTTGAGATTTCGCCCGTTGTCGAAGCCTATTTGTTTGCAACGGCGCGTGCCGATCACGTCAACCGCGTCATTCTGCCCGCATTGGAGCAGGGCAAGCTGGTCGTGTGCGACCGCTATCTCGACAGCTCGCTTGCCTACCAAGGCGTCGCGCGCGGATTGGGCATCGATACCGTACTGGCATACAATCGCTATGCCGTCCAAACCTGTATGCCCGATTATACCGTTTTTTTGAAGATGGATCCTTTGCATTCCTGGCGCAAGCAAAAAGGCAAGACCGTCGAAGGCGATCGGATGGAGCAGGAAGACGCGGCGTTTCATTCGGCGGTGTATCGCGGCTTTTTGGAACTCGAACAACGTTATCCCGAGCGCTATCTGACCATTGTGCCGCAAGAGGACAAACTGGCGACGCATGCCGCCATTGTCGGCGCGTTGGTCGCCAAACGGGTGATCGGATGATCGATCGTCGCGTTCTGGCAAGTGAAGCGTTTGCGACATGGCTCAGGACGGTGCGTTCGGGCAGCGTGTCGCATGCCTATTTGTTGCTGGGTGCCGATACCGCGGTGCGCGGATTGTTTGCCGATCGGATGGCGGCGGCGGTGCTGTGTCCCGATTACGGATGCGGTGTTTGCGCAAGTTGCCGCGCGATCACGGGGCACTGTTATCCCGACGTCAAATATTACAATTCCGACGGCAAAATGAAGGTGGAAGACGCCGAAAAGCTGATCGAAGATACTTACGTCAAAGGGATGAACGGTCACAAATTTTATTTTGTCGACCGTGCCGAAAGCCTTTCGCCCGCGGTGCAGAACAAATTGCTCAAGGTTTTTGAAGATCCTTCTCCCAACGTTACGATCGTATTGGAAGCGACGGGAGAAAGCGGAATCCTTCCGACGGTACTCTCCCGCGCCAAGCGACTGTATCTGCCTCGGTTTTCGGTAGAGGAGATCAAAGCGGAACTGATCGAAGAGGGGCATCCCGACGGCAAAGCCGAAATCGCGGCAATTCTCTCGGACGGACGGTTTGACCGTGCGTTCCGCTATCTCGAGGACGAGCGGTACGAAGCATTGTATCGGGAGGCGTTTGAAGTTTTGACCAACTGCAAAAAATCCTCCGACATTGCCGCATTTCTCGACAGTCCGCTGTTTGCCAAAGATCAGCTGCCGACGGCGCTCGAACTGTTTGAAATCATTTTGCGCGATTGTCTTGCGTATCTGTCGGGGGATCCCCGGTTTACGACGGTCAACCGCGATTATTATATTCGTCAGATTGCGGCGGGCTTCAGCCCGGGCGGCGCGGCAATGGCAATTCTGGCGCTTGCCAAAGCCCGCAAAATGCTGACGTTCAACGTAGGCGCGGTCACCGTTGCCGAAACCGTTTTGTTTGATATTCTGGAGGCTAAATACAAATGGCGATAGTGGTAGGCATCAAGTTCCGTACGGGACAAAAAGTATACTATTTCGACCCTGCGGGAGAAGAGTTCAAAGAGGGCGACAGCGCGATTCTGGAGACGGCGCGCGGCATCGAATACGGCAAAGTTGCTTTCGGCAACCGCGAGGTCGACGACAAAGAGGTTGTACCGCCCTTAAAACCCGTGATCCGCAAGGCGACGCCGAAGGACGACGAACAGCATCGGCGCAATATCGCCGATCGCGAGAGACTGATGGACGGTGCAATCAAGCGCGTTGCCGCGCACGAACTGCCGATGAAGATCGTCGACGCCGAATACACCTTCGACCGTTCCAAAGTGATCATTTATTTCACGGCGGAAAACCGTATCGACTTCCGCGAACTGGTCAAAGATCTTGCCGCGCTGTTTCGGGTACGGATCGAGCTCAGGCAGATTTACGAGCGGGACGATATCAAGCTGCGCGGTGCGTTGGCTTCGTGCGGCAGACCGTGCTGTTGCATCACGCATCTCCAGAATTACGACAAAGTCAGCATCAAAATGGCAAAGGTGCAGGGCTTGAGCCTCAACCCCGGCAAAATCAGCGGATGTTGCGGCAAGCTGATGTGCTGTCTGCGTTACGAAAACGACTATTACCAAGAAACGTTCAAAAAAATGCCCAAGATCAACTCGACCGTCACGACGCCCGAGGGAGAGGGGACGGCGACGGCGCACAATATGCTGAAGCAAACGGTCCGAGTCCGTCTGAACAAAGGGGACGGCAGTACGGAGATCAAAGATTTCCCGCTGGAAGAACTGCGGTTCCGCAAAGCGCAGCAAGGGGGCGGCAAGAAAGAGGAAGAAGCCGAAGAATAATCAAAGTCTTGACAAATCCCGGGGGCAATGCTAATATAATGATAACACCACTCAATTAAAAGGAGAACAACTATGGCTTATGTAATCAATCAGGACACCTGTGTCGGTTGCGGCACTTGTGAAGGCGAATGCCCCGTATCGGCGATTTCCGCGAACGGCGATAAATATGCAATCGACGCAAGCGCTTGCATCGACTGCGGTTCGTGTGCCGGCGTCTGCCCCACCGAAGCGATCAGCGCCGAATAATCGGTTTTGTTCGATCCGACAAAAATGCGCCCCGACGGGTCGCATTTTTTAGTTTTAGGAGAAAGCGGGGATCCCGTTGCCTTTCCCGTGACGGAAGAGCGGTTTTCCGCGGCGCTGCAAAGCGGTGATCTCGACGGCATTTGTCGCGCCTACGAAAAAGGTTGCGAGGCGCGTCGTCGCGCGTACAATACGGACAAGTGGCGGCATCGCAAAATTCCGCCCGAAGCCGTCGCAACCGTGACCCAGCTGTTCACTCCCGAAAGTCTTGCCGATTATATTGCGGCAAATGCCTGTCGCACGCAGACAAATATTGCCGATTCGCCGTTTGTCGATTGCGGGAGCAACGGTTCGACTTGCGGCAAAGGGGCGGTATCGCTGCTCGATCCCGCCGTCGGGTGCGGGATGCTGATGCACGCCGCGGCAAAGGCGTTGTTCGGGACGCCTTCTTGCATCACGGACGAAATCCGCCGTTGGGTCGGCGCGCATTGGGTGGGTTTCGACATCGACCCGGGCGCGGCATCCGTCGCCATGCGGTGGATGAAGGAGTACTGGGGACTTTGCCCCCGCTTTTATGTACTTTGCAAACCGACGGAAGAGTATCTCGAAGCGTTACGAGTTGCCGCACCGACACTGGCGGAACCCCTGCAGAGCGTAGGAATTGCGGGTGCGCTGAGTCGCTTGTCACTCGGGGACTTCGACGGGGTCGAAGTGGGGGAGAACGTTCGGGCGGAGCATTATGCCTTTTCGGAAGCCGCGCGCGCTTTGTCTTGCCGCTATGACGTCGTGCTGGTCAATCCGCCGTATCTTTCTTCTTCCGATTATCCCGATGCCCTCCGCGCTTTTTTGCAAAAGGAATATCCCGATTTCCGACGCGATCTTGCGGGTGCGTTTCTTGCCCGCGCCGTCGATTGGCTTTGTGCCGACGGCGCCCTCGGCGTCGTCTGTCCCTACGGAATCCTGACGATCAAGCAGTTTGCGCCGGTCAGAAAACTTCTTTTGCGTGAGACGACGTTTGTCACGCTGACGCAGTTGCAGGTGACGAGCTATCGGCGCGCCGTCGTAGGGCTTGCCGCTTTTGTCGTCCTGAACGGGCGGAATCGGAGTTCCAAAGGAAGTTTTTTACTGATTCCCGATCGCCGCGGTATCTCGGAGCGCCTCCGATCGATTTGCCGATCGCCCGACAGTCCTTATCGGTTTTCGGTCGGGCAGGAGCGATTTGAGGCGACGCCCAATCAGGCGATGCTGTTTTCGCTTTCGCCCGCAGCATTCGACTGCTATCGGGGCGCGCGTCTCTCCGACGTCATGGAGATTCGGCAGGGGCTTGCGACCGGCAACAACGCCGCATTTCTCCGTCCGGCGTCCGAGGTTCCCGCCGACCGGATTGCCGATGCCGTCAGCATCGAGGACTTCGATCGGCAGGGGTTGCCGTACGCACGCTATCTCAAAGGGGGTAGGTTTCGCAAGTGGTACGGCAATTTCGATTACGTCATCCGATTTGACCCGGAAGCGCGCGCACGCCTTGCCGAGAGCGGCAACCGTATGCCGTCGCGGCAATATTATTTCAAACCCTGCATTACCTGGACGCTGGTTTCGTCCAAAGGCGTTTTCGGCGCGCGTCTTGCCGAAGGCTGTGTGTTCGACGTCGGCGGTTCGTGCGGATTCGTCAAAGACGGGCATGATCGTCTGGTCGTACTCGCTTATCTTTGCAGCAAGGTGGCAACCTATTTTCTCAATGCCCAAAATCCCACCGCAAACGTACAGGTCGGCGATCTTAAGGCGCTTCCGTACCTTCCCCCCGATCCCGCCCTGGCGGCAAAACTTCACGATCTTGCCGCCCGTTGCGTTGCGGTCGCCCGCGACGATTGGCAGGATTATGCCGCCAACGTTTCGGTGCCGCCCGAAGTCCATCGGGCACGATTTTCGGCACTGAAAGAAGCCGAAACCGAGATCAACCGCTTATTGATTGACCGTTACGGATTGTCGGACGTTCTGACGCCCGACGTCCCCGAACGTTTGATTACGCTGAAATCAGGAGGTTCCCGTTGAAAATCATTCCGTTTGAAGAGCGTTACCGCGAAGATGTCCGTGCCGTCTGCCGCGCCACGACGAGCGATGCCTTCCGTACCCCGAAAGGGGATCGCGCACTGATGTTGCTGTATTGCGACTATTATCTCGACTTTCATCACGATACCACGCTGATTGCCGTCGACGAAGCGTCCGACCGCGCCGTCGGATATGTGATGTGCGCACCCGACTTTGCCGATTATACCGCAACCTATCGCAAGCATTATCTCCCCCGATTGCGCAAGGAGTGCGGTTGGCGTTACGATCTGATGAAACGCGGCGACTTTCTGTATTCGGCGCGGTTTGCCAAAGCGTATCCCGCCCTTCTTCACATCGATATTTTGCCCGAAGCGCAACGGCAGGGCTTGGGTCACCGCCTGATCGACGCGCTGGTCGCCGTTCTGCGGCAACGAGGGGTCGGAGGCGTGTTTCTCAACGTGTCGGCAACCAACGAGAAGGGGGTCGGGTTCTATCGCAAGTACGGATTTCGTCCGTTGGAAAAAAAGTACGGCGGCATCGTGTTCGGTCTGAAAACCGATCTTGACAAAGCGGAGTCGGCAAGGTAAAATAATTGCGTGATCGACCGGGGGCTTTGCCGTCACGGTCCGAAATTAAAGGGAGGCATTATGGATTATCCTCAAATCAAAGCGTTTGCCAAAGAAATCAGAGTCAACATTGTCGACTGTATCGGAAGCCTCGGATCGGGGCATATCGGCGGATGTCTGTCGATTGCCGATCTGCTTGCCGTGCTGTACGGCAAACACATGCGCGTCGACCCCGCAAATCCCAAAAAAGAAGGGCGCGACCGTCTGGTCTGCAGCAAAGGTCACGCAGGCCCCGCGCTGTACGCGACGCTTGCCGAACTCGGCTTTTTCCCGAAGTCCGAGCTTGCCACGCTCAACCAAGGGGGTACGATGCTCCCCAGCCATTGCGATATGAACAAAACCCCGGGGATCGATATGACCGCGGGTTCGCTGGGGCAGGGCTTCAGCTGTGCCGTCGGCATCGCGATCGGGGCAAAACTTAAGGGCGACGGCGCGAGAGTTTATGCCATCCTCGGGGACGGCGAAAGCCAGGAAGGGCAGATCTGGGAAGCGGCAATGTATGCCGCCCACAAAAAGCTCGACAACCTGACGGCGTTCACCGACTACAACAAATGTCAGCTGGACGGTACGACCGACGCGATCAACAGCTTGGAGCCGCTGGACGACAAGTGGCGCTCGTTCGGCTTCCACGTCATCCGCGTCGACGGGCACGACGTCGAAGCGTTGGATCGCGCGATCGAAGAAGCCAAGGCGACGGTCGGGAAGCCCACAATGATTATTATGGATACCGTAAAAGGCAAAGGCGTCTCGTTCTGCGAAGCCGCCAAGGTCGGTAGCCACAGTATGAGCGTGTCGGCGGAGCAGCGCAAAGCCGCGATCGAAGAAATCAGAGGTGCACAATGCTGAAAGACAAATTGATGAAAGAAGTTCTGGTAGAATTCCTGCGCGAAAAAATCGCAACGGACGAGCGCGTCGTCGTGGTCGACGCCGACCTTGCCAAGTGCGCGGGCACAATCGATCTCGAAAAGGAGACGCCCGATCGCGCATTGAACGTCGGGATTGCCGAGCAGAACATGATGTCGATTGCGGCAGGCTTGTCGAGTTACGGATTTATTCCGTTTGTCACGTCGTTTGCTCCCTTCGCCACGCGAAGAGCCAACGATCAGGTGATGATTTCGGTTTGTTACGCCAAACAAAACGTCAAAATCGTCGGCACCGACCCCGGTATTTCGGCAGAGCTCAACGGCGGAACGCACATGCCGCTCGAAGATATCGGCGTACTGCGCAGCATCCCCGGCATTGTCATTTACGAACCGACGGACAACGTCGAATTCCGTCAGGCATTGCCGCAGATCCTGGAGCATAAAGGTCCGGTTTATATCCGTATGTTCCGCAAAAATCCCCCCGCGATCTTCGAGGAGGATTACAAGTTCGATCTCTTCCGCGCGACGGTACTCAAAGAGGGCAAAGACGTCACGCTGATTGCCGCAGGTCTGATGGTCCAAACGGCAATCGACGCGGCAAAAGAGCTTGAAGAGCAGGGGATCGACGCCGAAGTCGTCGTTGTCCCGACCATCAAGCCCATCGACGCCGAAACGATCGTGGCGTCGGCAGCCAAAACGGGCGCGGTCGTTACGGCGGAAAACCACAACGTGATCGGCGGACTCCGCAGCGCCGTCTGCGAAACCCTTGCCGAGCGCCATCCCGTCCCCGTCCGCAGCGTCGGGGTCAAGGAGAAATTCGGCGAAGTGGGCAAAATGCCCTACCTCCGCAAAGCCTTCTCGATGGAAGTCAAGGACGTCGTCGCCGCGGCAAAAGAAGCCATCGCCGCCAAACGGTAATTTGCGACAAACCCTAAATCTCCCAAAATCCGAACGGAGCGGCAAGACCGCTCCTTTTTTGTGTAAAAATTAAAAAAATGTTGCCAGAAAAATGGGAATATGATAGAATAATTATATTATGGGAGGGGTAGCTGAAGTTTACAGTAATGATGATATCCAAGTGTAAGGAGGAAGTTATGAGAAGTTTCGGGCGTTTATTTGGTTTCGACTCGTTTTTAAGCTTAATTGTTTAATGTCAAAATCAATAATGAGTTGCAGGCAGGATGCGTCGGCAGATGCTTTTGGCTTGCGGAGTAGTAGTTTTACAAAAAAATACGTTTCGGGATATTGTTAAGATAGAAGGAGATAAGTATGACGGCGAAGAAAAAAGCATTTCTGTTGGCGATAGTCATGTGCGTTGTCCTGTTTGCGGTGCTGGTGGCGGGATGTACACCGGAGCAGCCGGATTCCGGCTCGGGCGACGAGAAGCCGGGGCTGAATTTCGAACAGGTATACGCCTATGCGCAAGAAGCGGGATATACCGGAACGCTGGAAGAGTTGATCGAGGCGTTCAAAGGCGACAGCGCGTACCAAATTGCGTGTCAGAACGGTTATTCCGGAACCGAAACCGAATGGCTCGAATCCTTAAAGGGTGCTGCCGGTAAGGACGGGCAAAGCCCGACGATAGGGCCCAACGGTAACTGGTGGATCGGAGATACCGATTTGGGCGTTGCGGCGAAGGGCGAAAACGGGATGCCCGGGGAAGACGGGCAAAGCCCGACGATAGGTCCAAACGGCAACTGGTGGATCGGAGATACCGATTTGGGCGTTGCGGCAAAGGGCGAGAACGGAGTCGGCATTGACGAAATCAAAAAGACAAGTTCGGACGGAAACGTAGATACTTATACCATATATTATACGGATGGCAACACTGCGACGTTTACGGTCACAAACGGAGCGGTTGCCGCGGTTACGGTCACGGTTACGTTTGATGCCGCCGGCGGATCGATTGCGGAATATGACGGGATCGAGACGGTCGAGGGATACTCCGACAGATACACAATGCAAGTCCTATCCGGCACCGGGATCGACAATTTGCCCGTACCGAAGAAAGCGGGATACGAGTTTGGCGGTTGGTATACGGGATTTGACGTAAACGACGGACAATGGTTTCATCATTTGCCGATAGCGGGCGGAATGGTATTGTATGCGAAGTGGACAGAGACGGAAGGGGCAAGATATTGTACGGTCCGATACGATTCGACGGGCGGTACGGCAGTGCCTGCAGAAAAGGTCGTATACGGCGGCAAAGCGATCGAACCGGACGCTCCGATCAAGCCGGGATACGATTTTGCAGGGTGGTATCTGGGCGAAGAAAAATGGTCGTTTGTCGGATATTCCGTGACCGAGGACATCACATTGGTTGCAAAGTGGATCCTGTCGAACAGGCAATATAATCTGACCGTAATTTCCGGTGCGGGCGGCAGTGCCGACGGCGCAGGAGAATATTTATATAACGAGACGGCTACGGTCAGCGCCGTTGCCGATACGGGATATCATTTTGAGGGATGGTACGAGGGAGACAGAAAAGTTTCCGGCGACACGGTATATTCGTTCGGAATGCCGGCAAAAGATTACACCCTGACCGCCAAATTCAGCGGGACAGCAATTATATCCGTACAACAGGTTGATTTGGGCGAAGTGGAATACGGTACCGCTTTCGGCGAACTTGCGTTGCCCGACCGACTTACGGCGACAGACGAAAACGGCGCTTCGCTGACGTTGTCCGTAGAATGGAACAGCGGCGATTATGACGCTGAAAGAGTAGGGTCTCAAACGATAACGGGCACCGTGACCATGCCCGAAAGTTATTATTATTTGTCGCCGTCGGCAGACGTGCAGGCAGTTGTTGCAGTACTGCCCGTAGCGACAGAGCCGGTAGCCGTCACCGCGATCGAGGCGCCGGCAGGCATCGAAGTCAAATATAACACGCCTTTCCATGCGTTGCCATTGCCGGTATACCTTCCGGCGACAACCGAAGACGGAGACAATATTTCCGTCAGGATAAATTGGAGATCGGACGAGTACGACCGCGGAGTGCTGGGGAAACAAACAGTCAGCGGCGTATTGTATCCTGAATACGGTTATTACCTGTCGGGGGATGTGTCCGAAAACGTCTCGATAGAGTTGGATGTCATAGAAAACACGATTATATCCTTTGATACGATAGATTTGGGCAGAATCCCGATGAATATCGCATTTGAGGAATTGTGGCTGCCCGAAACAATAGGTGCGGCAGCCGAAAACGGCGAAAAATATCATTTTGAAGTAGTCTGGAACCAATACGATTATAACGCTGCCGTCGAAGGAATCTATCGGATAGGCGGTGCCGTTACCGTGCCGGAAGGGTACAAATTGGCGGACGGATTGGACAATGCTTCCTATGCCGAGGTCAACGTATCGTCGTTGATGAAAGGAATCGCGGATATAGCTTTTGTCGTAGACACCACCGGATCGATGTGGGACGAGATCCGGAACGTACGCGACAACATAGTGATGTTTGCCGAACAGCTTGACGCCTTGGGGATTAACGTCCGGTGGGCGTTGATAGAATACCGTGACATGACCTTGTCCGAGGATTCGGAAAAGACCCAAGTCCACATGTATTTTTCGGAAAACTGGTACATTGACGTCAATGCGTACAAAGCTGAAATAGGCGGCTTGACCGCCAACGGCGGCGGCGACAACCCCGAAACGATCATTGACGCGCTGGAAACTGCCAGAAGGCTGGATATGCGCGAAAAAGCGTCCCGATTCTTCATTGCAGTGACCGACGCCGATTACAAAGTCGACAATCAATTCGGGATCGGCAGCATGTCTGAAATGATCGGATTGCTGATCGAGGACGAAATTTCGGTTTCTGTGGTAACCGCCACGTCATATTATGGCGATTACAGAAATCTTGCCGACGAAACCGGGGGAATCCTGTGCAATATTTACGGCGATTTTGCCGACGAGCTGATGGGGCTGATCGATCTGATCGACGACGCCGTCGAAAACAGGACGTTGGAAAGGATCGAAATCACCAAAGCACCGCTAAAGACCGAATATTATTCCGGGGATCGGTTCAGCAGCGCGGGCATGGAGGTTACCGCATACTACGAAAGCGGCTTAGTGAAAAAGATAACCACTTACGACATAGAACCGTTCGGTGCGTTAAAGATAGGCGATACCTTTGTGACGGTCAGGTATCGCAATAAGACGGCGCAGGTTGCAATCACCGTGACGGCGCAAAATTATCCGGTGACGGGCGTGACGTTAAACAAAAATTCGTTGACCATGACGGTCGGCGAGGTAGCCTCTTTGTGGGCGACGGTATCTCCTGCCAACGCTTCCAACAACGGTGTATTGTGGTCTTCCGACAACCATAACGTGGTCACCGTGTCCGGCGGCAGACTGATTGCCGAAGGCAAAGGGGAAGCCAACGTGACCGTTACGACATTGGACGGCGCATACACGGCGGTATGTACGGTGACGGTGACCGGCGCCGGAATAAACACCATAACGTTAAGCCCCGATTACATTTGCGGTCAGATAGGGGATACGTTTGAGATCGGCTTTACCTTAAATCCTGCCGACGCAAAATACCTCCCGAGCGACGTGATATGGGGGACCTCCGATTCCGCCGTCTGCACGGTAACGGACGGGATCGTCACTTTGACGGGCGTCGGTTCTGCCAACGTGACGCTGAACATAAACGGCAAAGTAGCGTATTGTATGGTATTGGTCGCGTGCGAACACGAATATCAAATGATTTCTTCTACGGATCCGACCTGCACGGAAATGGGCAGAAAAACGTATGCATGTCAACATTGCGGAGATACATACATCGTATCTGCGGCTGCAACCGGGCATCATTACGTTGTGGCGGAAGTCACCGAGCCAGGCTGTACGACAGACGGGGTGACGGTATACGAATGCAGCCGTTGCGGCGACAGTTATACCGTAGAGGTGCTTGCGTCCCATAAATACGAACTGACGGAAACGATAGCGGCTACATGTACGGAGGCGGGAAGCCAAGTATACCGTTGTACCGTATGCGGCGACCAATACGTCGTTGAAATCCCGGCAGGTGGCGGACACGATTATGTAGGCGTAGTGACCACCCCCCCGACTACCGAGGCAGAAGGCGTAATGACGTATACTTGTTCGATATGCTCGGACCGGTACACAATGCCTTTGGCAAAGCTGAACGAAGGAAACGGCAGCGTACTGTTGGTGCAGGACAGATTGCCTTGGACGACAGACAACAATGCGGTTATCTTAAATTATCTGACTGCCAATTCCGTCATAGACGGTTGGAAAATCGTTTCCAGCACCGCTTTATCGTCCGCGGTTATGAACGAGTACAGCGTAATTTATATCGCAAACGACCAAACGACGGCGACCTATGACAGGTTGGGGCAACTTTCCGACGAACTGACGGCATACGTTGCGGCAGGCGGCGTATTGATATACGGTGCTTGCGATCACGGATGGGCGGCAGGCGATATATCCTACGAGCTGCCGGGCGGAGTCAGCATAGCCAATTATTATTCAAATTACAATTATATTGTCGGCAGAAGCCACGATATTATAACCGGCGTGTTGACAGGCGGCAAACAGCTGACCGACAAGATGCTGTACGGCACCTACAGCAGTCATACCACCTTCCACAATTTGCCTGCAGGCAGCACCGTGATTTTGCAAGACGCAAACGGCGATCCTACCTTGGCGGAATATCCGTTGGGGGCAGGCTGCGTTATCGCCAGCGGATTGACTTGGGAATACACCTACGAACGCACTTTCGTGGACGGCAGCTCCTTTGCCAAAGAAATATTTGATGATTTGTTTGTATACGCTATGTCAAAATCGTCGCATTGCGAACACGCGTACGAACAAACCGACGTTGTTGCGCCGACTTGCACGGCAGAAGGATATACCGAGTACACCTGCACCGAATGCGGCAGAAAATACCGCGCGGACGTCGTTCCCGCCATCGGGCACGATTGGGATGCCGGCGAAGTTACGTCGGAGGCAACCTGCACGACGGACGGAGAAAAGACTTATACCTGTGTAAGTTGTTCCGAAACGAGGACGGAAGCCATCCCCGCCGCCGGGCACGATTGGGATGCCGGCGAAGTTACGACGGAGGCAACCTGCACGACGGACGGAGAAAAGACTTATACCTGTGCAAGTTGTTCCGAAACGAGGACGGAAGCCATCCCCGCTACAGGGCATCATTACGTTGACGGCGTCTGTACGGAGTGCGGTGCGGCGGATCCCGAGCATCCGTCTGCGGACGAGATGCCGACGATATCCGATGCCAAAACGTTGGAATTCAAAGTAGAGGATGAAATTACGACCGAGGCTCTTGGCGTTACAGCAAAAAATGCCCTGGGTGAGACGCTGGAAATAGCTCTAACGATCAAGGAAGGAGAGCAGACCGCAGGCAGTACAATGATCTGGATGGCGACCGCAACCGATGCTAAGGGGAATGTTGCCACCAAAGAATACTCGGTCAAGATTTTTGGGATTCCCGCAATCGTTTATAATCGGGATGCACTTAAAACTACCGAAGATGCAACAGTTGAATTAGGTGCTCAATTATATCTTAAAGCCGTTGCTTTCGATTCTTTCGGGAAAGAACTGACAATCATTGCTAGAATAGCAAGCGGCGAACTTGTTGGAGGAAACTTTATTAAATATACGCTTATTGCTACAGATCATCTTGGCAACGTTGGTACGCTTACCACTGAGGCAATCCCTGTTTACGGGCTTCCGACGGTGGAACTGGCTGACCCTGTTAAGGGATATACCATGTCGGAAACGGATGATATTGAGCTTTTGTTCATTGTCCGTGACAGTTTTGGAAATGAGATTTATTCTGACATTACCGCAGATGCACCTCTTTTTGCGGGTCAGACGGTGGGTATTACCGTTAATGCGACGGACAAGGCAGGTAATGAGATTACTCAAACTTTTTTATTTGACGTTTTGACTTCGGATAATCCGTTTGTAACCTTGATGGTAAATGGTATGCTTTGGAAAAGTA
>DVOH01000025.1 GCA_018713745.1 Candidatus Stercoripulliclostridium merdipullorum
ATAAAAGTCAACATCAAATTTATCTAAAAACAATTCTTTCAACGGATATGCTTTGCTATCCACAGTTTTCTGCGACATAAAGGCACCTCGTATTTTTTATATATTATAGCATATTTGAAAATGAAAATCAACGTTTTTACAACAACGGGGAGTTTCCACATCGCGTGTTATATTCAAGGGACTCCTGCGCAAAAGGAGCCGATCTCTGCCGAAATTTCCCCTGTTTAGACCTCTTTGCTTCAAGAAAAATTTTTCTCTTACACGCCTTTTGGGAACCCCCCCCACAACAACGATAAATGGGCACTATGGCGGGTGCTTGAATAAACGAGCGGCTCGGCTACGCCTCGCCGTTCAAGCACCCGCCAAAATAAACAACGCAATAAGAAACGAAACTCAAAAGCGCACGGAAACGGGCGGTCGCCGCTTGAAGTTTTTTAACCTCGCACAACTACGCCTTGGGATCCTCGTCCCGTCAAAATCCATATCGAAAAGTTGCAAAACGGTAAAGTGCCGTAGCGATTTATTTTGCGCCCGAGAAAGAGAGATTTTGTCCGAGTTCCGAGGGTAGGAGCGTGAAGCACATTGTTGCATTGAGCGACGCTCCCGATCGATCCAAAAAAAGAAAAACGCGAAACGGTATAACGATGTATGTCGCAGTCGGCGCCTCAAAAAGAGAGCTTTTGCCCGAGTTCCGAGGGTAGAAGCGTGAATTGCATTGTTGCATTGAGCGACGCCCCCGACGAAAATCGGGCAAAAGATCCTTTCGCAGGGTGGTATCGGGGGCGACCGTAAGCGGGCGCAACCAATCGGCTACGCTTTCACGCCTGGGCGGGGAAATAACGCACTGTGTCATTTCCTTTTCCGCCCGTTCGAGTCACTTTTTCCGAACTTCACCAAAACAAAAGCACGGCTTTCACCGCGCTTTTGTTTTGGTGGACGATAAGGGACTCGAACCCCTGACTTTCTCCACGTCAAGAAGACACTCTACCAGCTGAGTTAATCGTCCTTAAGTCAGCTTAATTATATTATCAAATCCCGACGGCTTTGGCAAGTACTTTGACAACATTTTTTCAAATTTCATTG
This sequence comes from Candidatus Stercoripulliclostridium merdipullorum, assembly GCA_018713745.1. GTDB lineage: Bacteria > Bacillota > Clostridia > Christensenellales > DTU072 > Stercoripulliclostridium > Stercoripulliclostridium merdipullorum. The sequence continues at coordinate 1,084 of DVOH01000025.1, forward strand.
TTGGGAGCGGTTCCGCTCGGCCGTTGCGGCAAGTTTGAGACGAATCCTGTCAATCGAATTTTTTGCCGCACGGCTGATCAAAAGATCGCTTGACTCGGCATACGGCAACAGAAACCGGATGGAATCGGATGAAATATAATGGCGCATTCCCTTGACCACGGTCAATATGAATACACGGTCTTCCGAGTACTCGAGTTCTGCCCTGATCTCGTTCAAAACCGAGATATCGGCGCGTCGCATCCGCTCTGCAATCTGCTTCATGCGCGCGGCATCGCTCCCGAAGGAATCATGAAAAGAGTTTGCCCCCGCCGATTCTGGCTCGGGGACCGGGAAATCGCTTGAATTTTTTACCATATATCCGAATATCCGACCGTATATCGAAGAATCGCCCCCGAGATCGGGAGCGATTTTATTTTAACATAAACGAAATACGGAATCAATAATTTTTTACAAATTTATTTAATTTTTTACAAAATTATCGGATGAAGTTGGTGCGGATTTGCACTTCAGGCTCTGGCGCAACGATTCCCGCAGCCTTTCCCGCCGCGATACACTTCAAAAGCCACGCCATATTGCGCCCGATCCCGCGCATGACTTGTAAGCCTTCGGCATCCTGCATGACCTCTTCGGGCGCGTTGCCATGCACCATGTTCCAATAAGTCGACGAAACAATCGGCATCCTTGCAATCATCAGATATTTGTTGAGCACATCGACCGAAGCCGTCGTTCCCGCACGCCGCGCCGACGCGATTGCCGCCGCAGGCTTTGCCTGAAACGCCTTGCCCCCGGCGTAAAACGCGCGATCCAACACCGACAGAATTCTGCCGCTCGGGTGGGCATAATATACAGGCGTTCCGAACACAAATCCGTCCGCCTCCTTTGCGCGATCAATCAGACGGTTGACGACGTCGTCGTCAAACACGCACTTACCGTTTCCGTTCTTTCGGCATGCGGCACACCCGATGCAATCGCGCACCGCGCCGCCTCCGATCTGAAAATACTCGACTTCGATCCCCTCTTCTTTTAAGATTCGCTCGATCTCGCCGAAAGCCGCCATTGTGCAACCGTTCGGTTTTGCACTGCCGTTGACCATCAAAACTTTCATATCAACCTCCGCTACGGAATTTTCTTTCATCATATCAGATTGTTACCGATTTGTAAAGAGGCACGTTGCCGCGCCTCAAATACTCTTTATTCTGTTGCTATAGATACAGAATATAACTGTTATACGTTATCAGGCATCGATCCTTTTTCGGAAGAAGTCGCTTTCCGCCGTCAAGGCAAACGCACTCATTGCGCTCCATGCCTGCATCAACGACCCGTCCTTCTGGAAGGGGCTGAAAAACTCGATCGGCGTATAATTGCCGCGCTCCAGGTTGTAGTCGAACCAACGTTCTGCGGGATAGCGATCGTCAAGCCCCGCTTCCCGTTTGGCAAAAGCGTATGCCGCCGACCAATAAGGCCAATCTCCGCCGTTGTGATAATAGTACGGCAACGTACTTTTGCATACCAACGCTTCGGCATTGCGATAAAAGGGATAGACCGACAAGACGCCGAAATCCCCCGCTTTCTGCCGGGAATTGTTGGCGCTCTCGAGCATCGCTTCCATTTGACGTAGCATCCGAATCTTTCGCGCTTCGTCCGTCAGATCGAACAGCGCAATCGGGACGGTATCGATCGACAGATTGTCCTCCACAAAGTCGCCGTCAACGTAATTGACGAAGTAGCCTTTTTCCTCCGACCAGAGAATACGGTTGATCGACTCCACCGCTTTGCGGTAATCGGCAAGATAGGCATCTTTTCGGGCGGGGTCCAGTTCCGCCATACAATACAAAGCGCGGGCATACAATGCTTCGTCATAAGTGACGTATCCGTGGCGCGAAACATTGTCGCACCAGTCTCTGCGGTTATAAGGTCCGCGTTTGACCAAAAGTCCCGTTTCGTCCACGTCGTTTTTCAGCCGAGCCATTACGGCGGCCGTCTTTTGGGCTACGGTCATGCCGCCCCTGCAAACGGCATCGAGAACCGACCTGTCCCCCGTATGCGCGACATAGTCATAAACCATAAGGACAAAAAACGACGGACTGTCATAGTGGTCGCCCCAATAGTTTTTGAAGTTCGATTTGACGGCGGAAGGACACTTCCCGTCCCGGGCAATTCCTCCTGCAAGCGTCATGATTTCGTTGCGAACCAACTGCGGATGCGTCTTGAGAACGGGCAAAATCGTCCAGTATCCGTCGCGGTAATAGGTACGCGCGGGAAACTGATAAACTTTGCCGGCGAGGAACCCGCGGAAATCGCCGCGTTCTTTATAGTTGGACAAGGCGCAGTTGAGGCATGAAGCATACAACGCGCGGTCGTGCTCGTCCGTCTCGGGCGCTTGACGCATCAGCTCTTGCTCATAGGCGTTGGCTTCCGCGAGTGCGGCGTCAAACTTCGAAAGGCACTTCAAAACATCGGTATCCGAAAAGTCGCCCCGCGTGCCGCAACTCAACACGCTGTCGAGGTGACGGCTCTTGCCCGCGGGAATCCGAAGCACGGTCGCAAATTGATGACAATGCATCTTGGTGCGCTCCAATGCTCTCACCGGTTCGCTTGCGGCATAATCGACATAAAAATCACCCGTAACGTCGTTTCGCAACCAATTTGTCCCTGTCCGGACGTGGCGCCGCAACAATCCTCCGATCAGTCGGAACAGTTTTGCCGCGCCGAAGCAACGGAAAAACTCTTCGAGATAAGACAGGAAGTTGAGTTCGTAATTGTAGGTCAAACGCAATTCGACGTCTTCCTTTGCCCGCACCGTGACCCGTTGAAAAACAGCGTTGTCCCGGTCGGACAAGAACTGAACAATCTCCAATTCTCCCTGCGGAATCGTCACGGTTGTCACCATTTTGCGCCCTTTCATCACGACTTTTTTGGGTTCGCCGTAATCCATTGGTTGCCCGTTGACGGTATAGACGGTATAAAATGCCGAAAAAAAGTCGAATTTGTCGATTACGGCATACTTGGACAACGAACCTCTTCCGTCAAACTGCACGTTGACAACCCGATTACCGACGTCATAATCGGTGCGTTGATGCATCAGGCTTTCCACGACGATTGCGCCGTCTTCAAATGAGCGTCTCATTTCGTTTGATCCTTTGCGGCTTGCTCTTCGGCAATTCTCAAATCGAGTTCTGCTTTGAACGCCTTTTCGTCGATCGGGAGCTCGACGGTCTTACCGAGCCAGGACGACAGATGCACGGCGTTGGAGAGCGTCAGCCCGTTGATGCCTTCGGCACCGGGAGCGATCAGCGGTTCGCCGAACAGTACGGCTTTGCTGAAGTTGCGGATGATATTCATATGCTGTCCGATCAGCCCCAGACGAATTGCGTTTTGCAACAGCGTCGTGCGCTTGACGATTTTGGTCTGCGGAATCTGCGGCATAAATTTGGTGTTGTTCCGGTTAAATTCTTCTTCCTTGACTTTCAGCTTGTTGAACACGAACTTTTCGCTGAGCAAATTTTGTTCGATGACGATTCTGCCGCCGTCGCCCGAAATTTCGAGACGGTTGGTCCCGGGGAAATCGTGGGTCGACGTTACAAACACGCCGCTTGCGCCGTTTGCGTATTCGGTATAAAACGTAACGTCGTTTTCGACGCTGATGTTACGTTTGACTGCCGTCTTTGCAAAGCCGCGTACAGACTTCGGCATGCCGCCCAACCATTGGAAAAGGTCCAACTGATGGGGACATTGGTTGATCAGAACGCCGCCGCCTTCTCCCGCCCAGGTGCCGCGCCAGCCGCCCTGGTCGTAATACGCCTGCGGACGATACCAGTTGGTGATAATCCAGCTGATGTGTTTGATCTCTCCCATCTCTCCGCTTTCGATGACACGCTTTGCTTCGCGATAAAGAGGATTGGTCCGTTGATTGTACATAATTCCGAAAACTTGATCGGGATGCTTTGCCGCTTCTTCGTTCATCTCGCGAACCTGCGCGGTATAAACGCCTGCGGGCTTCTCGGTCAAAACGTGTTTACCGGCGCGAAGCGCTTCGATCGCAATCACGGGATGCAAATAATGGGGCGTCGCAACGATTACGGCATCCACTGCGGGATCGGCGAGAAGCTCCTTGTAATCGTCATAAAACTTTACGCCTTTGAGCGTTGCTTCCGCCCATGCTTTCCGCTTGGCTTCCACATCGCTGACGGCTACCAACGTAGCGTTTTTGTCAAAATTCTTCAGCAATTTTTTGGCGTGCGTGCCGCCCATTTTGCCGATACCGATAATTCCGTATCTTACTTTATTCATATTGTCCTCCTACCTCGTCGAGCATTTTGGTGAGATTGTCGTGCTGCCACACAAAAACTTGTTCTCGGCTAACTTTTTGCAGCGTTCCGACTCCCATACTGCGGTCAATCGTTCGGAACACCTTGCCCATCGTCGTAAACGCAAGCCCCGGCACAAACAGGAACACATGCTTTAAGACAGCATATTTTGCCGTGTGCGGTTCGAGCGTCAAAAAGCCGTCATACCCTCTTTTCACCAGATCGGCAAGAAGCTCTTTGATATGTCCTTTCCCCGTTCCGAGCGGCACTTCGACCCCGCGATCACAGTCTTTCATGTGATAATAAACCGTCGCTTCTTTGGTCATTTCAAACGCTTTGACGGGATCGACTTTGCACTGAATATAATTGGACGCGTCGTAGCACAGTTTGAATTGCGGATGGTCGATCTCACGGTAAAGACGAAGGGCACGTTCGGGCGTGTCGCCGTAAATCTTTTTTTCGTTCTCGTGCAGTAAGACGATGTCCGTCCCTTCCACTTCTTCCAAAAATCCTTTCAGCTTGCGCAGGACAATGGCGTGCGCCTTTTCGTAGTCGATCTTGGGCGAAACGAAAAAGGAGAAAATCCGGATATATTTGCAGTTCATCGCCGTAGCGATTTTGACCAACTCTTTCAGCTTTTTGCGTTGCGCCTGATATCCTTCTTCATCCCCGATCCCCACTTTTCCGATGGGCGAACCGATCGAAGAAAATCCGATCCCCGCCGCATCGAGACGCGGTTTAACCGTTTGCAAAAACGCGTCGCATGTATACGCCGAGATGTTTTTTCCGTCGATCACACGGGGGCAAATGTAGTGCATCCCGAGCGATTTTGCTACCGCAATCTGTGTGTCGAGACTGCCGTTGACTTCGTCGGTGAATCCTGAAATTTGAATCATATTACTCCTCCTTTTTTGCTTCCGCTGCGATTTTGGTTGACAATGCCGCTTCGTAATCCCGGGACGGGAAGGGATAAGGAATTTCTTTCCCCTCCCAAGCGGACAAATAGATCCCGTTGAGAAGCCCCAGCGCATGAATCCCTTCGGATGCGGGGGCGATCAGATCGCCGCCCTTGCGGACCACGTCTGCCATATTCTGCAAAATGTTGCGTTGCTGTCCGAACAGCGCATCCCTTATCAGTTGCAATCCGTAGCGATAACGATAAACCTTGCGGGATACGACGCCGTATTCGTGCCGCGTCGTTTTGTTAAACTCGGGTTCGGCAATCGGCAACGAAATCCACTTCATGCTGTATTTTCCCAACACCAAGCGTCCCTTTTCGCCCGCGATTTCGATCCGATTGGTCCCGTGCAGCTCGTGTCCCGAAGCCGACAACGTGCAATAAACGCCATCGGCATAGCGCAGCAATGCGGTGACGTCGTTTTCTGCGGTGATCGAGCGGTTTTTTGTAGAAATTTTCCCTTCGATCGCAGCGGGCATTCCGACCAGCCATTGCAGAATATCCAGCTGATGAACGCACTGATTGATCAGGATTCCGCCCCCTTCCTCGCGGTAGCTTGCCCGCCAGGAATTTTGCCGATAATAGGCGTCCGAGCGATACCAGTCCGTGACGATAAAATTGATGCGCTGAACGGCGCCGAGTTTTCCTTCGGACAAAATTTGCTTCGCTTTGCGGTAAACGGGATTGGTCCGCTGGTTATACATGACGGCAATCTTAAGGTCGGGATTGTCTGCAATCAGGCGGTTAAGGTGTTCCGCCTGCGCGGTCGTCACGGCAACGGGTTTTTCGATGACGACGTGACAGCCCTTTGCAATGCAATACTCGGCGATGGGAACGTGGGCATAGTGCGGCGTCGCAATGACGACGACTTGGGGTTGAACGGTATTGATCATCTGACGATAATCTTTAAACGCATGAACGCCCCGACATTTGCTCCGGACGGACTGCAGCGCCTGCCGATCGACATCGGCGATCCCGACCAAACGCGCACCATTCACGCGCCCGCGCGAAAGGTTGCGTGCGTGCTTCGAGCCCATTCTGCCTACTCCGATCACGGCAAAGGAAACTTTGTTTGCCACGCTTACCTCCCGTTATACGCCCGAATACGCGCTGAACCCGCCGTCGATGGGCAGGACAACACCCGTGACAAACGCGCTTTTGGCGTCGTCGGTCAAAAACGCGATGGCTCCGTACAGGTCTTCCGGGACCCCAAAACGCCCCATGGGGGTATTGCGAAGGATCTTTTCGGATCTCGGGGTCAGGCTGCCGTCCTCGCGGAACAAAAGCGTTTTGTTTTGATTGGTCGCAAAAAATCCCGGCGCAACGGCGTTGACTCGGATGCCCGTCGGCGCGAAATAAACGGAAAGCCACTGTGTGAAATTGGACACCGCCGCTTTTGCCGCCGAATAAGCGGGAATCTTGGTCAAAGGCGTAAATGCGTTCATGCTCGAAATATTGAGGATAACGCCCTTCTTACGTTCGGCCATCTTCTTGGCAAACACCTGCGTCGTCAGCAATACGCCTTTGAAATTGAGATCGAACACAAATCCGACCCCCGCGTCGTCGAGATCGAAAAAGTTTTTGCCTTCGCCGATCGGCTCTCCGAAGAATTCATCCGTTGTCGTCGCGCGCGGAGAGTTGCCGCCCGCTCCGTTAATGAGAATATCCGTTGCGCCGAAGTCTTTTTCGATTGCCGAAGCGGCTTGCTCGAGCTGATGCCGATCGAGTACGCTTGCGACATAACTCCCGGCCGTTCCGCCCGCGGCGTTGATTTTGGCGGCAAGGGCTTCGATCGCGGCGGCGTTGATGTCGATCAGCGCAACCCGCGCCCCTTGCGCGGCGTAAAACTCCGCAATGCCGCTGCAAAGCACACCGCCCGCGCCTGTAATCACTACGGTTTTGTTGTTCATTTGCGTTCCTCCTTTTTCGATTTGACAATGCCTTCGTATAATCCGGCAAGATAGGTCGCGCCCAGGGCGCGGTCGTACAAGCCGTACCCGTAACGCCCCTTTTCGCCCCAGATCATTCTGCCGTGATCGGGACGAACATAGCCGTCGAACCCGTCGTCAAGCAGTTTTTTCAGGACGGCATACATATCGACGTTGCCGTAACAACTGGGATGCGCGGTTTCTTCAAAATCGCGTTCGCCCGTGATTTTGATATTGCGCATATGGACAAACGGGATGCGTCCTTTGGCAATCTCGGCAATTTCCGACAAGTCGTTTTCACGCGCTACGCCCAACGATCCCGTGCAAAGCGTAATGCCGTTTGCGGGGCTGTCGACCAACGACAAAAACCGCTTGATATTGTCCGCTCCCGTAATGATCCGCGGCAGACCGAAGATGCCCCACGGCGGATCGTCGGGGTGAATCCCCATCTTTACCCCCTCCGCTTCGGCAACGGGGATCACCGCCTCGAGGAAGTGTTGCAGATTGCCCCATAATTTCTCTTCGTCAACGGATTCGTATTGCTTGAGCAAGGCTTTCAGACCTTCTTTGGTGTAGCTTTCGTCCCAACCGGGAAGGCTGAGTTCGGACGTCGCGGGATCCATCTCCAGCACCGTCCGATGGCGGTAGGTCAGCGCGTTGGAGCCGTCCGGCAAAGGCGTTTCGAGATCGCTGCGCAACCAATCGAATACGGGCATAAAATTGTAACAGATGCATTTGACGCCGTGTTTGGCAAGGCGACGGATGTTCTCGCAATAAGCGTCGATATAACGCTTCGCCGACGGCAGCCCCAGCTTGATGTCTTCGTGAACGGGTACGCTTTCGATCACCTCGCATTCCAAACCTGCGGCATTGCACTGTCCGACCAGCCGGGCAATACTTTCCTCCGACCAGACCGAACCTACGGGCGTATCGTAGATCGCCGACACCACGCCGCTGACGCACGGAATCTGTCGGATTTGATTTAATGTAATACGATCGCTTTCGCCGTACCACCGAAATGTGATTTTCATAAAGAACCTCCCAGTTTCGTTTGCAAATTGCGGTATGCGATTGCCCGCGCGACTTCGATCAGCAATGCTTCGGGTTCGGGCAATTCGGCAAGATAGGCGGCAAGAATCATGCGGAAATACCGATGCCGCGCATAAGAGAAGAAACTGCGGCTGTCCGTCAGCATTCCGTAAATGCGGGAGAGGTTGGACAGCTCGCTCATTTTCTGAAGATACTCGCGCATGCCGCCGATATGGTCGTTAAACCACCAAGCCATCCCGACCGTCACGTTGCGGAAGGATCCGGCCAGCGTGATCAGCGCGGTATAATCGGCAGGATTCAGGGTGTACAAAATGATTTCGGGCAATCCTTCTTCTGCTTCGGCAGTCGACAGAATGTACTTAAGCATTCCGACGTTAAAACCTGTCGCAACCGTGTCAAATCCGGCATCGGGGCCGATCGCATCGAAGGAGCGCTTGCTGGCATTGCGAAATACGCTGAGATGAAGTTGTACGGTCAGTTTGTGTTTGGCGGCAAGTTTGAGCCAGTCAACATACAGTCTTCCCATCCAGCCGAGTCTTTCTTCCCGCTCGACGGGTTCTCCTTTTACGGCGGAAATAGTTACCCGATCGGAGAGTTCGAGGTTCCCGATCCATGTCGGAAAGTCCTCGGTACCGATATCGGCAAAGCGACAACCGTTCTGACGGAAAAACGCCATTCTCGCGTCGATCGCTTTGATCAGCGAAAAATAATCGGTAATCTCGACGCCTGCGGCTTCGCCGAGGCGGCTCAGATATTCGGGATAATCCGCCGCCTGCATCGTAAAGATCCGATCGGCGCGAAACGTCGGCGCAACTTCAAACGGCAGCCCCTTTGCACGAAGGATGCGATGATCTTCCAAGGAGTCGGCAGGGTCGTCGGTCGTTGCCACATAACGGACGCGCTCGGCTTCGATCAATTTAAGCGGCGACAGCGCTTTTTCGCCGATCAGCGCGTTGGCGCGGGCGCGAATTTCGGCGGCGGTTTCACCGTTCAGCGGCGTCGTAATGCCGAAATAATGTTCCAGTTCGAGCATCGCCCAGTCACGGACGGGGTTTCCCACCGCGGTCGCCACGCTTTCTGCAAAACGCTGCCACTTCACCTCCAAAGGAGCATCCCCCGTAATTTCTTCTTCCGGCACGCCCGACTGGCGCATCAACCGCCATTTGTAGTGATCCCCCTTCAGCCAAAGTTCTGCGATATCGCGAAACGGCAGATCCTCCCGCATTTCTTTGGGGCTGAGGTGACAATGATAGTCATAGATGGGAGCATCCTCGATCGCGGCAAAAATGCGTTCGGCAAGCGGGGTTTTGACAATGCGACTTTCAAAACTCATCGCGCAACCCTCCCGCTACCGCCGTTTTTGACCAAAGACTCCACTTCCTTGACCGAAACGGCATTCCAGTCCCCTTCGATCGAATGCTTCAGGCAGGAAGCGGCAACGGCAAACTCAATGGCGTCCTGCGGCTCCTTGCCCGAAGCAAGCGCATAGATCAGACCGCCCGCAAAACTGTCGCCGCCGCCCACGCGGTCAACGATATGGGTGATGGCATATTTTTTGCTGAAATATCCCTTGCCGTCCCGGAACAGTACGCCCGACCAGTTGTTGGCACTTGCCGAAAGGCTTTCGCGCAGCGTAAACGCGACGGAAGAAATCGAAGGGAATTCTTTGCGGATTTTTGCGGCAATATCGGCATATCCGTCGGCGTTCAGTACGCCGCCTTCGATGTCGCTCCCTTTGCCTTCGAGACCGAACACCTGTTTGCAGTCCTCTTCGTTGGAAATCAACACGTCGACAAACGGCATCAGACGGCGCATCTGAATGCCTGCCTGTTCGCTTGTCCAAAGGTTTTTGCGGTAATTGAGGTCGCACGAAACGGTCACGCCCCGCCGTTTTGCTTCTTCCGCAACGACCGACAGCGTCCGATATGCTCCTTCCGAAATCGCCGCCGTAATCCCCGTGAAATGAAACCAGTCCACGCCGTCGAACAGACGATCGAAGTCGATTTCGTCGGGCGTCAGGGTATTGACGGAAGCGTATTTGCGGTCATAAACGACTTTGCTGGCGCGTTGGGACGCGCCCTTCTCGATAAAATAAATCCCCATCCGCTCGCCGCCGCGCACGATATACGGCGTAACACCTTCGCCGCGCAGGGCGGCGATGCAATGATCGGCAATCTCGTTTGCAGGGAGTTTGCTCAAAAAAACCGCTTCTTCGCCGAAACGGGCGATCGATACCGCCACGTTGGCTTCGCCGCCGCCGAAACACGCCTCAAAGGAATCGGCTTGGGACAGGCGTTTGAAACCGAAGGGCTGTAAGCGGAGCATAATTTCGCCAAAGGTCAGAACTTTCATCGGAATCCTCCTGTCAGCAATTTTTAATTTTTTCCACCCAGCGGGCGATTTCTTCCGCGGTCTCGTCGAGGGAGGCACCGCGGTCGAATGCGGAGGTCAGATTGCTCCCCGCACCGACAACCGCAGCGCCAGCAGCAAACCAGTCCTGCAAATTGTCGTAATTGACGCCCCCCGTCGTCATAAACCGAACGGAAGGGAAGGGTCCGCGCAAGGCTTTGAGCAATTTGAGATCGGCAGGAAACAGTTTAAGAACGGGACATCCTCTGCGCAATGCGTTGACGATCTCGGTCGGGGTGTAAACGCCGGGGACGTACAGAACGCCCTGTTCTTCACACACCGCGGCAACGTCTTCACAGAATGCGGGTCCTACAATAAACCGCGCACCCGCCGCCAACGCCTCCCGCGCCGTTTGGGCATCGGTCACCGTACCCGCTCCGATCAGCGCACCCGAGGCTTCCGCCTCGGCACAAAGAGCGGCGATCACCGTTTCCGCTTTTGGTACGGTAAACGTCACTTCGATCGCACGCACCCCGCCTTTGATCGCGGCATGCGCTTTATCGAGGGCGTCCTCCGGATTTTTGCCGCGGATCACGGCTACGATTTTGCAGTCTTCGATCGCGGCGACGCATTGTCTGATATCCATCTGCAACCTCCAGGATAATACTTGTTGATAGTTTAATAGTATTACAAAGCGATTTGTTTTGCAATGACTAATCCGGACAAAAATATGGACAATTCATACTTATTCTGCTACAATGGAACTATGATGACGAAACTGGTTTATATCGGAAAACAACGCAAAATCTCTTCCGTCCCCGTCCACAGCCACACCGCGTGGGAAATTATCTGCTATACCAACGGAGCGGGAAACCTGGAATTTTCGGAGGGATTGCAGCTGAATTACAGTCGGGGAAAAATCGTTGTGATTCCGCCGCGGTTTGCCCACAGCAACCGTTCGGAAGGAGGGTTCACCAATCTCTATATGCACGTCGACAACTGGAGTCCGCCCATCCACCGTCCGATCTGCCTTGCCGACGACGCGCGCGACACCGTTTATCATCTGATGCGGCAACTGTTGGTTTTGTCGGGGGAAAGCGGCGACGATACCGCCGAAATCAAAGACGCGCTTTCGGCGTTGATCCTCGATCTTCTCCGCAGAAAACTCGACGCCCCGCACTATTCGCCGATTGTCGAGACCGTACGCGCACGGATCGTGGAAAACTTTGCGTTGGAAGAATTTTCGGTTCGATCGTGCATTGCCTCCTTGCCCTATAACGCCGAATACGTCCGCCGCCTGTTTACCAAAGAAACGGGAAAAACGCCCACCGAATTTCTGACGGATATCCGAATCGACAACGCCAAAAAGCTGATGCGAAGCGTGCATCCCGCGCCGAAGACCGCCGAAGTCGCGGCAATGTGCGGTTTCGGAGATCCTCTTTATTTTTCCCGCCTGTTCAAAAAACGCACGGGCATGAGCCCGCGCGCCTTTCAGCAATCCAATGACAAAAAGTCCGACCCCAACGAATCGTCAGTCGCACAGATAGCTGATCCGTCCCGTCAAAGCAACGTCGATCAGATCGAATACCCAGACCAGCGGCATCAACCCGATCGCGACAAAACCGCCGATCAGGGTTGAAATTGTACCCGTATACCGAAACCGGGAAAAACGGTAGCTGCAACCGAATACCCATCCGAACAACAAGACCAACAGAATTCTTGCCACGCGCGGCATCCGCTCGAACGCCGTCCCCGACAGGTTGCGGTTTTTGCCGCTTACAAAAATCAGCGGCAGATAAAACGTAAAACATGTTCCTTTCCCCGGGCGGGATCGGACGCCGATTGCACCGCCGTGGTTTTCCACAACGGTTTTGGCGATATAAAGCCCTAAGCCCGAATTGCGCTCGGTCCGCGCCGATTCGGCGCGATAGAACCTGTCAAAGACATGCTCTGCGGTTTCCTTTGTCATTCCCGTCCCGAAATCGCGTACCGAAACGTACAGCCTTGCATTCTTTTTGGAAAAAGAAACTTCGATGCGCTTCTTGTCGCCGACATAACGCAACGCGTTGGTGACGAGATTTTGGATTACGCGGGCAACTTCGTTTTCGTTGATGCGAAGGGTAACGTCGGGGATTTTGCTCCACTTCAGCCGAACGCCCGATTCTTCGGTAATTACCGCAAGATTGGACAGCACCCCTTCCCAATATGCCCTTGCTCCGACTTGACGGAAATTTCCGTTTTTCTCTCCATCCGCCCGCGCAGATTCAACCAGCGATAAAACCGTCTCGTTCATCTCCGTCGTCTTTTGGAGAATCTTATCAAAATATTCTTCCCCGTATATCCCGTCTGCCATCGCCTCGGTATACCCCGCAATGACTGCAATCGGCGTCTTGAGATCGTGCGCCACGGCGGCGATCGCTTCACGATTTTTCCGTTCTTTCTCCGCCGCTTCGTCCTTCATCTCGACCATGCGCCAACGGACACGATCGAGCTTTGCGCGCATATCCTTGTCTTTGCACTCGCTCTCGCTTACGGGACGATCGGTATCTCCTTCGGCAAGGCGGTTCAAAACCCGCCCCGCCTCGACATATCGCTTTCGCCTGACAATCAATCCTGCCATTTGTATCCGAACCCCCATACGGTTACGACGTTGTTGATCTCGTGTTTTTTGAGTTTCTCCCTGAGCCGCGCCACCGTGACCGCCACGGTATTCTCGTCAATGTACTCTTCGGTACCCCAAACCGCGTCAATCAGTTTCTGTTTGTCAAAAATACGGTTGGCGTTGCGCGTCAGCACGTCGAGCATTTTGAACTCTTTTGCCGTCAACGCGATCGGCACGCCCCCTACCGTTACCTCATAACGCTCGGAATCGATGCGGAGCGCACCGTGCTGACGGACGCTTTCTTCCACGCGGTTGAGTTCGTAAAATCTTCTCAGCTGTGCCGCAACCCGACCGACCATCTCCTTGAACGAAAAGGGCTTGGTCATGTAGTCGTCCGCTCCGAGTTCGAACATCCGCAGCTTGTCTTCCTCCATCTCCCGTGCCGATACTACGATGATCGGGAAGTTGCCCATAACCCGCAACGCGGGACAAACCTGAAATCCGTCCAGAATCGGCATCATGATATCCAGCAATACCAGATCGGGCAGTTTCTTTTTGGCGGCATTGAGGACGGCTTTTCCGTCGAATGCCTGCACGACGTCATGCCCCGCGCGCTCCAGATACGCTTTCATCGTATCCGATAACTGCCTGTTGTCCTCTGCGATCAGAATCGTTCGTTTCATGGTTTTCTCCTGATTGGTTTTTGCAAATTTTGATTCGTCTGTTCGGTCTATACAATTATTATACACGTTCCGCATCGGTTTGGCACTCTTTTTTTATACGCCGCGCCGCATGTTCGAAATATCGGCGGTACGATCGGTTGCAATAGCGGGGAAGTTGCAGTTCGGTGCCGTCATACTCGGGCATCGCTTGGAAGCGATAGGCACCGTTGACTTTCCATCCGTTCAGCACTCCGATCGAAACTGCGTCGCGGGGACACCCGAACGCACACCCCATACACCCTACGCATGCGCCGCCGAACCGCGGCATGCCACCTTCCATCCGGATATTGCCGCAAGGACAGATCTTTTGACATTTTCCGCAGCCGATGCAACGCGAAGGATCGATACGGAAGCTTTTCCCGATGATCGGCATGGCAAGATGTTCGATCGATATCACCTTTGCAACGCCGCGTGCCGCGACCGAATCAACGGGAGGCTTACAAGATCCGTTCAGCAATGCCTCGGCGTCTAATGCCGCAAGCGATTGCATCGTCCGATCCATTTCGTACGCCATCCGCTCGGTGTGGCGGAAAATGATGTTGTAGGGCATCAGATAATGGAATTCCGCTTGAAAACCGTACCCTTTGTCCCGTAGAATCCGGACAAGGCGGCGACTTGATGCATCGTTGAGTTTCAGCCCTTCGCCCGAAGTCTTGATTACGAAAAAAGGAAGATTGGTGCAAGGCATGGTTTCGGCATAACGGAGAACGGGCGTCGGCGCATTGAATCCGTGGACGGGATAGGCAAATCCGACAAAATCGTATCCGTCCGGAGGGAGAAAGGGCGTATCCGTCCGAATCGGGTGAACCACGCATTCCGCGCCGCACTCCGACACCCCCTTGGCAAACGCGTTTGCCGCACGCATGGTATTGCCCGTACCCGAAAAACAATAAATAATAATTTTTTTCATCCTCGTTATCCTCCGTAAGTATAGCAAGCGCGTCCTGCCTGAATAAAGTAGCGAACGTTCTCGTTCCGCGCATGTGAGTCGTACCAGACCGCGGCAAAATAGGGATTTCGTTTTGCCAGCAGATCGAAGTCCCACACCCCTTGCCGATAACATACCGAACACCAATGTCCGCCGTATAGCACGGCATAGGGTGTCATGCGGAAGGAGTGCCCTTCGGCGCAACGCCATTCGACGGGAGAATACAAGTCGACCGTTCCCTCTCCTTCGATCAGGCATTGTCCCCCACGCCAAGCGGCAGCCGATCTGAGATCCTCTGCGGTAATATCCGCCAAGGGCTTTGTGTCATCGAAACCGTGGGGCAGAAGCAAGCCGCGTTCTCTCAGTCCGTCGTCCTTTCTCAGTTCTTCGTAGTCGATATCGCCGTCGGCAATCTGCCCTTTGCACAGGACGGGATACCGCTCCCAGCCGCCTTCGATACAATTCAGGTTTTCGCGGCTTCCGAAAAACGCTTTCACCTTTCCTTCCAGTCCTTGCCGTACCCAGCGATCGGGCGCGTTTTCGTCTTTTAACAACCGCTCGACGGCAAGTTTCCGAATGATGCCGGGCGGCAGAATCCGCGCCAACCGAAAATAGGGATGCGACTTGGCTATTTGCTGCCAGAAATCACTGACGCTTTGCCGTTGATAGTCGAACAGTCGGTTCAAGCGATCGGAGTCGGCAAACCACAAACCGTGGAAATTGCGGATCGAACACCACTTCGGACGGATAAACCGCTCCGCCGATCCGCCGATCATCCGAAATCCTTCGTCAAACGTATCATACCCGGTATAGCGGTTTGCCGCCCCGCCGCCGATATTGTAGCATTGCCGCCAGAATCCTTCCGCTTCCCCCGCAACGTCTTTTTCGACGATGCGCCGCATCAGATATCCCGAGTCCTCCGCCGTCACCCATTCGAGCGGCACGTTCAGCACGGTATGAAACATCAGTCCGTCGCGCATGTTGTCGCTGAGCATCCGGTTGTGGAGCATAGCGGTCTGGCGCAATACCGCCCATTTGGGTAGTCCCGACTCCATCACGTCCCGTTCGGCAAACATCTTGGTCTGGGCATAGACGTCATAAACACTCGGAAGTAAGGGATCCCCTACTCGCCCCCACGGATGCCGATAATTACGATGTCCGTATACGGCAACCGATGAAATATGCACAAAACCGACGTTGGGTTTGTCTTGCAATACTGCAATGAGGTTGCGCGTTCCGATCAGATTGCACTCCATTGCCAGCTTCGGTTTGTGATCGGACAAGGGCGGAATAACCGCTGCAAGATGCAACAAGTAATCGACACCCTCCAACAACGCTCTGCATGCCGTTTGATCGGATAAATTGCCACGCAAGACCACGACTTTTTCGCCGTATTGTTTCGTGACCGCCGCGGCAAACCGCCCTTCTTTTACGCCGGGGAGCAATAAGATTCTGATTTGCCCGACGACAGGCGATTCTGCCAGCTCTTTGAGTGTTGCCCGTCCCATATTGCCGGACGCACCGGTTAACGCTACATTGACTTTCATGGTTCACCTCCGTTGATGCTTTTATCGTAAAGCACGATTCTTACAGCATTATGACAAACTTCTTACAATTTTCTTACAGCAAAAAAACGGCAATCTTTTACCCTTTATTTGCTTTTTTGTGCAAAACGGAGGGGGCAAGCGTTGGACATTTTTGTTAGGGAGGACTATAATGGTATTACAAGCAAAGCAAGACTCGAAATAAATGAAATCAGAGGAATTTATGGACATCAAAAAATTACAACAAGAACTCGATCTTAAAAAATGGTATGAGAGCATCAAACAACAAAAAGACACCTGCGGAACCTATTCCTATTGTGCCTACTGCGACATTACGCTGGAAGACCCCTGCGCCAATGCTTATGTAAAGCAGGAATCCGTCGAACAAAAAGCGGAAGCCGTCGAAAAGAAGCCCGCCCGCGCCAAAGCGGAACCCAAGGCAAAAAAGGCTCCTGCCAAAAAAGAATCTGCACCTAAGGCAAAAAAAGCCCCTGCTAAAAAGGCGGCAAAAGCAAAAGTCGTCGCCGAAGCCGTAAAAGTCGAGGCGCCTGCTCAAACAGAAGAAGCGATTGCCGAAATCAAAACGGCAAAAAAAGCATCGGCACCCAAGGCAAAAAAAGCTCCCGCCAAAAAAGCGGCAGCAAAGGACGCCGAATAATCTTACCAATCGTCAACCCAAAAAGCGCGGCTGTGTAGCCGCGCTTTTTTATTCAATTACTGTTTCGGAAGGGTAGCGTACAGATAATCGTGCCGCTTCCCGATCATCAGGAAGGAAGAAACGATCAAAGTCGCGGCTTCGGCAAGCGGCACCGCAATCCAGATGCCCGTGACACCCCATATCAGGGGCAGTACGAGAATCAATGTTGACAGCAAGACGAAGGTACGCAAAAAGGAAATAACAGCCGAACGGATGCCGTCCGAAAAAGCGGTGAACATTGCCGAAGCAAAGATATTGAATCCCGCAAACAAAATCATCGGCGCAAAGAGGTACCACCCTTGCAGCGCGATGCGAAACACATTGCCGCCCGCGGGCGCAAAGACGGCGATCAAAGGAGCGCGCGCGAACATGGCAACCGCATACCAAAGGGCGGCGTTTGCGGCAAGGAAGATCATACTGATCCGAAAGAGTTTGGCGATTGCCGCGGCATTCCGTTTGCCGTAGTGGAAGCTGAAAACGGGTGCAACGCCCATCGAGTAACCGATAAACACCGTAGACAGGAAGAATTGCAGGTACAGCGCAACGGTAATTGCCGCCACTCCGTCCTCTCCGATCAGGCGGAGCATGGCAAAGTTAAACAGGAGCGTCGTAACGGCGGAGGCAAGATTGGTGACCATTTCGGAAGAACCGTTAAACGTTGCCTTGCCGATGATACGAAAAGACCAAACGGGCTTGGTCAAAACGATCAATCCCTTGCGGCGCGCCAGGAAGTAGCACAATCCGAAGATTCCCGGGACCGAATTACCGATGGCGGTTCCGATGCTTGCCCCGACCGTTCCCATGCCGCATACTGCGATCAGAACGTAGTCAAGCACGATATTGATCACACCCCCTGCCGTGCTGACGATCAATCCGAGACCGGGTTTTGCCGCCGTGACGAAAAAGCTCTGAAAAATCAGCGCAAGCACGCCGAAGGGTGCCGAAAAGACAATCCAGAACATATAATCCTTGCCGTATCCGAACAAGCGGTCGGTTGCGCCGAGCAATCGGACGCATTCGTCCAGAAAAATCGCAGTCGGAATCATCACGACGATGCCGACGATCAATCCGAATGCGACGATCAGCGAAAACTCCTTCGACGCCCGTTCCCGAAACCCTTCTCCGAGACTTTTGGCAACGATCGCGCTTCCGCCCGTCCCGAGCATCACACCGATTCCGATAACCACGCTGATGTACGGAAAAACAATATTGACGGCACCCAAAGCGTCCGTCCCGACATAACGCGCGACAAACAGTCCGTCTACCATCGTGTAAAGCCCCGCAAACACCATCATTAAAACGGTGGGGAATGCAAACTTCAAAATTTTGCCGACTTTAATTTCAAGCGGCAGAGATTGGCTCATCCTCGTATCTCCCGATTGCTCTTAGATGATTTGCTCCGTCCGATTGTAAAAAAAGAGCGCGTCGCCGCGCTCTTTTGTAAATTGTCTGAAATCCTTATTTGATTTCGACCTCTGCGCCGGCAGCTTTGAGCTTTTCGGCAAGTGCTTCGGCGGCGTCTTTGGCGATGCCTTCTTTGATCGCTTTGGGTGCGCTTTCGACCATGCCTTTGGCTTCGACCAGACCAAGTCCGGGGATCGCTTCGCGGACGGCTTTGATGACTGCGATCTTGTTGCCGCCTGCAGCTTTGAGGATAACGTCGAATTCGGTTTTTTCTTCAGCAGGCGCTGCTTCGGCTCCGCCGACAGCGGCTCCGGCAACTGCCACGGGTGCGGCGGCGCTGACACCGAATTCTTCTTCCAGTGCTTTGACGAGATCGTTCAGTTCGAGAACGGTCAGTTTTTTGACTTCTTCTATGATCATTTTGATATCTGCCATTGTTGTTTCTCCTTCTTATTGATTTGATTTTTGTTTTGCTTGGTGTTATGCCTGTTGCTTTTCGGCAATGGCGTTGATCGCTCTTGCAAACGATGCGATCGGGGCTTGCAACATTCCCAACAACATTGCGATAAGAACTTCGCGCGAGGGGAGCGTCGCCAGTACTTTGCAGCCTGCTTCGTCCAGATACAATCCGTCAACCATGCCGCATTTGATTGCCATCTTTTTGAAGGCGGTTGCCTTTTCTGCCGTGATCTTGGCGGGAGCGGCAATATCGTCGATACCCATGGCGACTGCGGTCGGACCGTTGAGGGCTTCGTCAAACTGCGTGTATCCCATATCGTTCAGGGCGATTTTGACCAGGCGGTTTTTCATAACGTGATACTTGACGCCGGCTTTGCGGAATGCGTTACGCAGTTCGGTGTCCTGTGCCACGGTCAAACCTTTGTAGTCGATCAGAACAAAGGATTTGGCTTCGGTCAGCATCGCTTTGATCTCGGCAACCTGCTTTTCTTTTTGCTCTCTGATTGCTTGTGACATTGTTACCTCCTTTATATTGAATAAGCTCTGCCCGAGGGAGGACAGAGCTTACGCATAAAGATCCGTTGACTCTGATCCCCTTCTGCGCTTGCCGTAATACGTTTGAACCGAAGTACAAGCGGTCTCGGAAAGGAACGCTTAATCTTATTGATATTGTACTATAGCGCCTATGGCGCAGTCAACTAATTTTGCTTATAATTGACTTTGATTCCGGGGCCCATCGTACTGGCAAGCGTGACGCTGCGCAGATATTGACCCTTTGCCGCGGCGGGCTTGGCTTTGACGACGGCTTCCATCAGCGCGTTGAAGTTGTCGAGAAGCTTTTCGGCACCGAAGCTCTTCTTGCCGATCGGAACGTGTACGATCGCGGTTTTGTCGACACGATATTCGACTTTACCGGCTTTGATATCGCGGATCGCTTTGGCTACGTCCATCGTAACCGTACCGCTCTTCGGGGTCGGCATCAAACCTTTGGGACCGAGGAGCTTACCGAGACGTCCGACCAGACCCATCATATCGGGCGTCGTGACGCAGGTGTCAAAATCGAACCAACCGCCCTGAATCTTGGCGATCATATCTTCGGCTCCGACAAAATCGGCACCGGCGGCTTGCGCTTCGTCGGCTTTTGCGCCCTTGGCGATAACCAGTACGCGAACGGTTTTACCCGTTCCGTGGGGCAGAACGATGACGCCACGAACCTGTTGATCGGCGTGACGGGGATCAACGCCCAGCTTGATGCTGAGCTCGATGGTTTCGTCAAATTTGGCTTTGGCGGTGTCTACTGCAAGCGCGACGGCTTCCTGGCTTTCGTAAGCGCGGGTCTTGTCGTACAGCTTGACGGAATCTTGATATTTCTTACCTCTTTTCATCTTGCACCTCCTTAGTCTTCGACGACAACGCCCATGCTGCGCGCCGTACCGGCGATCATGCTCATCGCGGACTCGACCGAAGCCGCATTGAGGTCGGGCATTTTGAGCTTAGCGATTTCTTCCACCTGCGCTTTGGTGATCTTTGCCACCTTGTCGCGGTTAGGTTTTGCGCTGCCGCTGTCGATTTTGCAAGCTTTTTTGATCAAAACCGCTGCGGGGGGTGTTTTGAGAACAAACGAGAAAGAACGGTCGGCATAAATCGTGATGACGACGGGGATCACCAACCCTGCCTGTCCCGACGTTTTTTCGTTGAATTCCTTGGTGAATGCGGGAATGTTGATGCCGTGAGGACCAAGCGTCGAACCTACGGGCGGCCCGGGGGTTGCCTTTCCTGCGGGCAATTGCAGCTTTGCGACTGCTGTAACTTTCTTTGCCATAGTCATTTACCTCCTTGACTATCCGGTACAAACGAACGGCAAGCCTGAATTTTGCCGTTCTCCCGTTTGCATAAAGCCGAAATTAAATTTTTTCGATCTGGTTGAATTCCAGTTCGACCGGGGTTTGTCTGCCGAACATATGTACGATCACGCGCACCTTTTGTTTTTCGGCAGAAACTTCGTCCACGACACCGAGGAAGGTGTCGAGTGCGCCCGAGATAATCCTGACGTTGTCGCCCGCCTGAATGTGGAAGTCCTCGACCGAAACTTTTTCAAGCCCCATCCGTTTGACTTCTTCGGGCGTCAGCGCAAGCGCCTTTCCCTGCGGCCCGACAAAACCGGTCACCCCTCTGGTATTGGTGACCATATACCACATCGTGTCGGAATATTTCATCTTAAGGAACACATAGCCCGGAAAGCGTTTGTGTTCGACAATTTTACGTTTGCCGTTTTTTTCGACGATGGTTTCCTCTACCGGAATGGCAATCTCGACGATCTGATCCTGCAAACCGTTGTTCTCGATCATTTTTTCGAGATTGTTTTTGACCATCGATTCGTAGGCGGCATAGGTATGAATGACATACCACTTGATGTTGTTATCCTGCTCCATGAGTTACCTGCCTACTGAACGTTGGTTAAAAGCCTGAGAAGAGCCGAAAGTCCCGAGTCAAACGCCGTGATAATGATCAAAAAGAACAATACAACAACCAATACGGTCGCCGTATTGGACCATACGCCGGGGCTGGTCTTGGTCTTTTTGAAAGGGGGCCAATCGACTTTTTTGAGTTCTGAAATCATCTCGCGGAATACTTTGGCGATCCGCTTGAAGATATTGGGACGATCGGATTTGGCTTTTTGCGATTTAGCTTTGCCGCCCGCTTTCGGAGCGGGTTGTTGTTGCGCCGGAGGATTGGCGACGTCGATGTCGTCAATACGAGGGGTCAACTTCTGCTTTGCCATAAAAGCCTCCCTTACTTGGTTTCTTTATGAACGGTATGCTTTTTGCAGAATTTGCAGTATTTTTTGAGCTCGATACGATCGGGCGTGTTCTTTTTGTTCTTCTTGCTGTCGTAATTGCGTTGTTTGCATTCGGTGCAAGCCAGCGTGATTTTGTCGCGCATCTGAAACCTCCATTCCGCATTGCGGAAACGTAATATCCCCTTTCTTGGTCGTCAAAAAAAGGACACCCCCCTACAAGGGTGCTTACATACTATATCATAACGATCGGGGCTTGTCAATCGATTTTCGGCACAAATTCGCGTTATGCCCTGCTTTCGAGAAATCTTACGACGTCTCCCACCGTTTTCAGCCCGAGGATTTCGACGTCGTCAAACTCCACGCCGAATTCCTGTTCCATCGTCATCAGCATCTGTACGATGTCGAGGCTGTCGGCTTTGAGATCGCCGATCAGATCGGATTCGGGCTTAACGGAAGCGGGATCGATCCCCAGTTGTTCTGCAATCAGTTTGCTCACTTTTTCCAGCATAATATTCTCCTTTTCGGCAAAAAGCCTCATGTTCTTATTAAAAAAGGGGAGATCCGACGAACTCCCCCTTTTTGCATGATTTACGACGATCAGATATTGGAGTCGTCTATAATGTATGTCTTCTTTTTGGCGTTGCGGTCTTCTTCGAGCATGTAAGCGTTGCGTTTCGCGAAGAACGGCAAGACAAACAGCACAATCGACAGTACCAACGCGATCAGCAGTCCTTCCCGCATCAGAACGGGTGCGTCGCCGAAGGTAAAGAATGCCCCGATATTGGCACTCTTGTCCGCCGCATAGCCGTTGGAAAGCACCAGCAACGCGACTACGGCAAGCACGCAAAGGATGATGTTGAGGAACGCGCATACGCTGAAGCCGCGGGGGCTTTTGCCTCTGATCAAAGCGACCAGATAACGCACGATCAGCACGACAAACAACACGGCGGCGACCAGTACCAGGAAGGGCAATGCGTTTGCCATTACCGTGAAGAGAAGATCGGCACCCTTCAGATCGGCGATCACGCCGTCATAATAAGAAGCCGAAATGCCCAACCCGAAGATACCGAATACCGACTTGATCTGATCGATCCCGTTGGTTGCAAAACTGCCGCGGACGGCGTTCTCTTTGAACGCTCCGATCCCGAGGAGAAGCAAAACGATCAAAGCAATCGCCGAAATAACCAATGCCGCAAGGCTGATGCCGCGATAAGGTTTGCGTACATAAGAAGGAGCTTTTTCGGTCACCTGGGGTTCGACGGGACGCGAATACGGATCATATTGCAACAGCGGCTGATTCTGCGAAGTAAACGGAACCAACGCAATGGGTTGCACGATCGGCGGCATTTGGACAATCGACGACGGGGTGGGGATAGCGTTCTGGGCGTTGGCGGCAATCGAAGCGACTTTGCTGCCCGAGTCCATCACACGGTAACGCGCACCGTCGGGTCCGATGATGTCGCGGTTGGGTTCTGCTCCGTTCAGAGAAAAGTTGAGTTGCGAGGCGTCGACCGGAACCCATTTTCCGTTGACGTCGGGGATAATCCCGGGCGTTTGAGGTTGTTGGGCGCCTGCGCCTTGATTGATTAAATTCGTATCCATAGCCGTGATCACCTTCCTTCGTAATCGTCATAATAGACGGATTGATCCTCTTGATAAGGACGCTGTACCATCGGGGTAACGATCGGCGTAGTCTGCACGATCGACGAAGGCGTCGCCACGGGAACGGGACCGCTGACGGGCAAAGGTCCGTAGTTCATAATCGGGCAATAAAGCCTTCCGTATTCGTCCACGGCGGTATACTTGGGAAGCCCCATCGGCATCCCGTTGCCGACCACACGATAAGCACTGTAATTGGGCAATACGATGCTGCCGCACTGCTGTGCCGTGGGACACCCGGGCGCCACCGTCGGAACGGCAGAGGGAGCAGGTTGCTGTGCCGCTCTTTCCACTCCGTCAAAAACGGGGGCCTTGTTCTTCTTCCACTTTTTCATAAACGTTCTCCTCATTATCTCTTTCTTAACGAGTACGGTGCGACCCAAACGCGACCGCCTTTATAGAATCATAAATA
>DVOH01000001.1 GCA_018713745.1 Candidatus Stercoripulliclostridium merdipullorum
GAACAGGCAGGCGGAAACGTTAAAGTCATTAATTATATTTCGCCAAGGCTTAGGATTAAAAATCAAGTCTTTTTAACGGGTTCCGGTAAATTTGCACCGTTAAAGCAAATGCCGCGCCGATTGGTAAGAAGCTATTTTCTGATTAAAAGAAAAAAAATTTTTACACAGTTTCTGCATAATACCATGCGGTTTACCGAATACTACCGTAATTATAACGACTTAGAAAAGAATCCGCCCAAAGCCGATGTGTATGTCACGGGCAGCGATCAAGTTTGGAATTCCGACTATAATCAAGGAGTAGAAAAGTTTTTCTATTTGGATTTTGCTCCCGCCTCGGCAAAGAGAATTGCTTTTTCAGCCAGTATCGGCATGCAGGATATCCCCGAAGAAGAAAAAGCCGAAACCAAAGCCTTATTGCAAAAATACAATGCCATTTCGGTGCGGGAAGATCGGGCAAAAGAACTGATTGAAGAATTGGGCATCACGCCCGTTAAACATGTTTTGGATCCGACGATGTTGTTGGATCGAGATGATTGGACTCCGTTAATGCAAAAAGTAGACGCATTGGAAGAGGTGCCGTATCTTTTGTTGTATCAACTGAATCAAAATCCCGATATGGATCGGATAGCGCAACAAATTGCAGAAGAGAAAGGCTTGAAAATTGTAAAAATAGAGCTAAGCTTTATCCATCGGAACAAAAAATATTTCAATATTACCTTTGCTTCGCCCAATCAATTTTTGTGGCTGTTCTCCCACGCGTCTTATGTCGTGACGGATTCTTTCCACGGGACGGCGTTTTCGATTAATTTCAATCGTCAGCTGTCTATTGTGTTTCCGCCGAGATTCAGCAGTCGCCTTGCAAGTGCGGCAAAAATGTTTGGCTTAGAAAATCGCATTGTCGATAAAGGGGGCGTTGTGAATACCGAGCAAGAAATTGATTATGCGCCGATCAACGAAAAATTGAACCAATATCGCAAAGAAGCAAAAGAATTTTTAAGAAAAGCAATAAAGGGTTGATATGAACTATTTTATTTCTCAAGACAAAAAAGATTGTTGCGGATGCGGCGCTTGCGCCTTGGCATGCCCCAAGCAGTGCATCGAGTATCGCAAGGATGAATGCGGGATCGGATATCCCGTGATCGACCGTGACCGCTGTATCGACTGTAAGCGTTGTGAGGCGGTTTGCCCGATGATTCACGCTGACGATCGCAAAAATCCCGTCGCTCGGCAAACGTATGCGCTGACCTTGACGGACGACGCCGAACGGATGGCGTCGACTTCGGGCGGCGCGTTCCGCGCGATCGTCGATGCCTATGCCGACGACGATACCGTGATTTTTGGGGTAGAGCTGTCGCCCGATCTGCAGGCGCGCCATGTTGCCGCCATCGGAAAGACCGAAGCGCGCAAATTCAGCAAGTCAAAATACGTTAAGAGCGATACCGGCAATACCTTTGCCGAAGTTAAAGCGGCATTGCAGGACGGGAAGCGCGTTTTGTATTCGGGGACTCCCTGTCAGATTGCAGGGCTGAAAGGCTATCTCGGAAAAGATTACGACAATCTTTTGACCGTCGATCTGATCTGCCACGGAACCCCGGGACAAGGGTTGTTTGACTCTTATATTAAAGCGTTGCAACACAAATACCGCGCTCCGATTACAACCTTAAGAATGCGTGAAAAAGAAGACGGCGGACAATTTGCTACGACAATACAGGTCGATCATAAAAATCGATTCATCAACCCGGTGTCGGATCTTTGGATGAGAGCATTTTTGAAATGGATTATGCTGATGGATTCCTGCGGCGCATGCCCGTTTGCCGACAGTCGCCGTCCCGCCGATCTGACGATAGGGGACTTTTGGGGTCTTGAGAAATTTGATCGGGGCTGGGATTTTTCTAAGGGCGTTTCGGTTGTTCTGATCAACTCGGAGAAGGGGAAAGCTTGTTTCGACAAGATTCAAAATGCCAAAATCAAAGAATTCAGTCTGGAACAGGCGCAAAAGGAAAACGGAAATCTTGTGCATTGTTCTGCCATTCATCCCAAACACGCCGAGTTCAAAGCCCTTGCCGTCAAAGACTTCAAAAAAGCAGTCAATACCTATTGCCCCATTCCGCTGAAAAGCAAAATCAAAATAGGTGTCAAAAAGATTTTGCCGATTTCAGCCATTCGAGCGCTCAAAAAACTTTTGCATCGATAATCGGGTTCAGACCAAAAAGCACGCAACTGCGTGCTTTTTTCTCGCATCGGGATTGTTTTCCATACAGGGTTTGCTCCTTCTCCGCGGTTGATTCCGGGTGCTTTCAGCTTCGCGTCTTTAAGCTTTTCCTCGCCCTTCCCTTCCACCTTCTTCTCCGTCCCGCTATTGACTTTACGGGCGTCTTCTACTATAATTTTATCATTAGGGAGGTCGTTATGCGCTGTTCTGCTTCTGTCCCTGCCTCGCGCTTGGGTCCCAAACTTTGGTCGTCCATTCTCATTTTCGGGTTGTTCGGGCAAGTCGCTTGGATCGTCGAAAATATGTATTTCAACGTTTTCATCGACCGCACCATGCCCCTTGCCGACAACAGGTTCAGTTCCGTTGCCATTTCCGTCATGGTCGCCGCCAGCGCCATCACCGCCACCGCCGCCACCCTCATCGGCGGCATCTGGTCCGACCGAAAGGGCAACCGCAGACGCTTCATCAGCTTCGGCTATCTCATCTGGGGCATTATCATTATGGCGTTTGCGCTCATTACCGTTGACAATGTCCAAGCCCTCGGCGTCGAGAGTGTTCAGACCGCTACCGTCATCGCCATCGTCATCGTCGTCATCATGGATTGCGTCATGTCCTATGTCGGCTCCACCGCCAACGACGCCGCCTTCAATGCTTGGGTCACCGACAATACCGCGGGGCCCGTTCGCGGCAAGGTCGAAGGCGTCATCGCCGTCATGCCCATCCTTGCCATGGCTGCCGTTTTCGGCGGATTGGACTGGATGACACAGGACACTTATCTTTCGCCCTCCGGCGAAACCGTCGTCGGGTGGGTCGAGGGCGGTACCAAAATCGCCACCGGCAACTGGACGCTCTTTTACGTCTTGCTCGGCGCCATCGTCAGCCTGATCGGCATCCTCGGACTCTTTTTGATCAAGGACAGCAAAAATCTTAAGCCCAATCCCGCGTCTGACTACCGCGATATTTGGTACGGCTTCCGCAAAAGCGTGATCAAAGCCAACAAAAATCTTTATTACGCTTATATCGCGATGGGGATCATCGGCATCGCCAACAACTGCTTTATGACCTTTTTGATCATGTATGCCGAGCGTACCTTGCAATACCCCAACGGCAGTTATATTATCCCCGTTGCGGTCATTATCGTGACTTCCTCGATTGCCTCCGTCGTGTTCGGAATCCTGATGTCCAAAATGAAGGATCGACGCAAGCTGACTTTGCCGCTCCTCGGCGTATACTTCCTCGGCGCGATCGGCATGCTGCTTGCAAGCCCCCTTTGTTTCGAAGGGCAAACCCCGATGGCGGCGGTCTGCGTCGCGGGATTTGTGTTGATGGGCGCCAATCTCTGTTTGACCGCCAATCTGACCGCTACCGTCCGCGATCTTACGCCGCCCGACAAGACGGGAATGTTTCAGGGCATCCGCATGGTATTTTGGGTGCTGATTCCCATGGTGATCGGGCCTGCGCTGACGGCAATCATTCAGCAATTCAGCGAGCCTTCCGGGGCGTTTGACATGAACGGCAATCCCATCTACAATTACACGCCGTATATGTTTTTGATTTCGGCAATCATCGTCGTGTTTGCCGTTTTCCCCGTCCTCAAACTCAACCGCGCCCCGCTTGCCGCCATGACGCCGTTTGCGCCCAAAGAAGAGGGGACGTCGCAAACAACGACTTCCGAGGAGCAACCCCGTGCTTGATCTGACCCTGAAGCAACTGACTTCTCTTAGTTTCCGCCTTTATGCCGACAATCCCGTGATCCGACGGTTCGGGACCAGTCCGATGATTGCCGATCCTTCGGTTTTGACCCCCGACCGTTCGCCCGACGGCAAATGGCATCTGTTTGCCCACGCTTTGTGGGGGGTGTACCGCTTCGAATCGGAGGACGGCATTGACTTCCGGCGTTCTCAAAAAATTGTACCCCGCGCCATGCGACCCGATATCAAGCGGATCGGGGATACGTATTATCTCTTTTACGAGCGTCTGCAGCCTCTTTTGGGGCGTGCTGTCGGACTTATGGGCGGAACATGGCGGTCCGAAATCTTTGCCGTAACCACCAAGGATCTCAAAACTTATTCCGAGCCCTTTCCCGTTTTGCGTTTTGACCGCACGTTCGAGCGGGTAGGGCGCAAAGGCTATTCGCTGTCCAATCCCTTTCTGTTTCCGACCGAGGAGGGCTATCGGCTTTATTATTCGGCAGGGCTGACGTATATCCCCGACTGCAAGTTTACCGAACCCACTTACATCTGCCTTGCCGAAAGCGACCGCCCCGATTGCGGCTACCGCAAGCGCGAAATGCCGATTATCGAACCCGATCCGCAAAGCAAATTGTTCAATCTTTGTTGCGGCTGTCTGAAGGTTTACCGCCTGAAAGACTGTTATATCGGGATTCAGAACGGCTTATACCGCGACGGCAAAAACAGTAAATCGGCAATTCAGCTTCTCAAATCGGAGGACGGCATCCACTTCACGTTTGTCAAAACGCTGTTGGAGCCGCAAGCGATAAACGGAAGTAACTGGATGAAGCAGTTTGTGTATGCCTCTCATCTCGTGCAATACGGCAACAAGTTACGGCTGTATTTTAATGCAAGAAACACCGCGTTTATCCTGACCGGGCGGGAGCATATCGGATTTGCCGAGGCGGAAGTCACCGATTGATCGGCTTAAGCTACAAAGACCGAAGGGGTTGTTCGGTTTGCCGCAAA
This sequence comes from Candidatus Stercoripulliclostridium merdipullorum, assembly GCA_018713745.1. Taxonomy (GTDB): domain Bacteria; phylum Bacillota; class Clostridia; order Christensenellales; family DTU072; genus Stercoripulliclostridium; species Stercoripulliclostridium merdipullorum. The sequence goes on from DVOH01000001.1 coordinate 4,912, forward strand.
AGGAACGCACATGCCGCGCTCCGATAGAAGGGCGGCGTCGTGCGTGAAAGGTGGCAACGCGCAAGCGGCGACCAAACCGAATACAAATATAAACGAACGGAAAAAGAGTCCCTCGGGACTCTTTTTGTACTGACATAGGGATTTAGAGCGATTGCAGAACGGCGGCGATATCGTCGTTGTAATTGTCAAAAAGGCGTCGGGTTTTCTTTTTCCAATAGTGGCGGAAATACAGATTGCCGCCGAACCGTAAAGAAGTTTTGTGTGCCGAGCGTAAAAGATCGTTGACCAGGCGTTCCTCGGCGGCAAACGCCTGTGTCGAGAGTGCGTCGAGTGCTTTGTCGTCCGTCGTCGATTGTGATTTGTCCCAATAGAAAGCTTCTAATTTGCTTCCTTCGGTGCGATATTCCGCTTCCAAACCGATGTCGCACATCGCATGACGGTGAAGGAGCTCGCGTTTCAACCAATAACGTCGGGCGGTCGTTTCGTCGAGAGGCAGAACCGTTGCCGCGCGGGAAATCGGTTTGAAAACCGCCATGCAGGGAAAAGACGCGCCGGTAACAAAATACATTCGGTTGATTTCGCCGCAATAACTCCCCGTCGTATGATCGCCGAAAAGGTTTCCCGCGTGCATACAGGGACTGTCTGTCGCACTGCGACGAACGGTAACGTTCGGATTTTTGTGACTTCGCAACGATTCGCGGACTGCGGTCAAAGGATCGCTTTCGACGCTTAAGGTTTGAGCGGTCAGATTGCGACGCCGTTCGGCGCCCGCGACCTTGGTGAACAAGCGGTTTTCGAATCTTTTTTTGAAGTCGCCGGAAAAGCCTTCGGAGGATGCGTCGTAATCGGATCGGACGGACAGACAGTTGGAAATGGTTGTCTGATCCCCGGCGGTTTGGAGTACCCAATTTCGCCCTGCGGTTTCCAAAACAAACGTTTTTTGACTGTCTGCAATCAAAAACGCGTTATGATAATAAAAAGTTTTATCGTAGCCGCAATTTCCGTCTTGACCGTATTGTCCGATCAGATCGATGATCAGTTCGGCGGCTTCGGTAGCATTGCGGGTTCGTTCGAGCGCAAGGCGCAGAAGATCCATGCCGATCAAGCCGTTTTTGCGCTCGCGACGGACGTTGGTGAAGACGGCTTCGTTGCCGATGTTAAGCCCGAATTCGTTGAATCCCATTTCCGCCCCCCAGATCCCTTGAGGTCGGAAGAGGACGGTTGCGTATGTGTGGGAAGCCTCGGGAATTTCGAGATAAGTCGTGCGCAGCAGGGTGCCCGGGGCATAATCTTTTGCGGGTGAACGAAGCATAAGATGCGCTTCGTTGGGGGAACGGTCGCTGTTTTTGCCGAAACAACGTTTGCCGTCGCGTGTCAGAAATACGGTATCGCACATAGTGCACCTCCGTCTGTATTGTAACATGCCTGACGAGCGGAAACAAGACCTTAAACCGATAGGATTATTAGTGTTGAACGGCGGCGAAGGACGGAGCGTCGGGGCGGAGGAGATCGACGGTGTCGATCAGATAGCCGTAAACGTCCACCTGCGCAACCCCCGTGACTTTGCGATAAACGCAGAGGCGGAAGCGGCGTTCGGGATAGAGGTAGGAAGGGGCAACGAAATTGACGGCGGATACGTCGGGCGCGCCGTCCGAGCCTTCGGAGGCGGTCGGGAGCGGGGCAAACGTCAAAAACGCTGTTCCGTCCCGATCGACGACGACCGAACGGTCGGCTGAAAACTGAGCCGTATAGGGATTGGGTAAGGTTGTCGCGTCGAAAAGCGTGCGGACGGCGTTTTCTGCCACGTCGAAGACGAAATAATATCCGAATCCGCCGCTGCCACCCGTTGCGGCGGCGTAAAAAATCTGAAAGCGGTCGGAAGCCGTAAAGGGGAATGCCGCGATTGTCGGCGCGTAGCCTTCGGCAACGGGCGGGTGAAACGATCTGCCGTCGTCGAGGGTCAGCGTGATGTCGGTATAATAGGGGCTGTCAGGGGTAAACGGCGTTGCGCGCAGTGTGACGGTGACGGGCGCTTGGTCGGGGGCGGGCGTAAAGGTCAGGGTGTCGAGGACGACGGGAGCGCATGCGGAGACGCCGGGAAGGGACATAGCGCAAGGCAAAGCGCCAAGTGCGAATAAGATCAATACGAAAATCGATTTGATACGTTTCATAAAAATAGTATGATACGAATTGCCGTATTGATTTACCGCTTGCGATGTGATATGATGAACGTAATCACACTTCGGAGGAGCAAGATGAGCAGATTTCCGTTTGCGGCAAAGCCCAAAACGCCCGTGCAAAATACCGTCAGCGTTGACGGCGGTAGAATTTCGGTCTTAACGCCCTATTTAATTCGGGTGGAACAAGGCGAACTGTGCGACGCCCCGACGCAGTGCGTATGGAATCGCGGATGGGAAACCCCGAAATTTGTTGCCGAACACAAAGGGGACTTCTGGCTGATTATGACGGCGGGCGGGACGTTTTATTATAGTATTCCGAAGAAGACCGTAGTCAAAATCGTGTTGGATAACGGCAATGTGGTGACCGATTTTCATCGCGGGAATCTGAAAGGAACAAGGCGGACGCTTGACTTTACTTTCGGCGCGACGACACTCGGCGAAGGGTTGGTCTCGAGAAGCGGCGTCGCCGTACTGGAGGACGGGGAGTCGTTGATTCTCGGAGAGGACGAGGTACTGCCGCGCCCGAAGTGTAAAGACACCTATTACTTTGCATACGGCAATCGCTATCGGATGGCAATCCGCGACCTCTATCGTTTGACGGGATTTCCGCCGCTGATCCCTAAATTTGCGTTCGGCAACTGGTGGAGCCGCTATAAAGCATATACGCAGGAAGAGTATCGCACGCTGATGCAACGTTTTCTCGATCGCAAAATCCCCGTGACCGTTGCAACGATCGATATGGACTGGCACTGGGTGGACGTCATCGGAAAATTCGGCAAAGCCGCAGCTCCCGTTCCGACGCGCAACAGCGTCGACCGAATTATTTACGCAAAGGCAATGCCCGGCTGGACGGGCTACAGCTGGAATACCGATCTGTTCCCTGACTACAAAGCCTTGCTGAAGTGGCTGAACGACAATCGTTTTGTTGTAACGCTTAATGTGCATCCTTCGCACGGCGTACGGTTTTTTGAAACGCAGTATGAGGATTTTTGCCGCGCCGTCGGAAAAAATCCCGAAGTCAAAAAGCAGATCGATTTCAAATTGGGCGATCAAACGTTTCTGAAAGCATATTTCGATCTTCTGCACCATCCTTATGAAAAGGAGGGCGTGCGTTTCTGGTGGATTGACTGGCAGCAGGGCAAGTACAGCGACGTTGCGGGGCTTGATCCCCTGTGGGGTCTGAACCACTATCATATCTGCGATCAGGCGGCGCAAGGCAAGCGTCCGCTGATTTTGTCGCGCTACGCGGGGATCGGGTCGCACCGTTATCCGTTGGGATTCAGCGGAGATACGATGATCAACTGGGCGTCGCTCCGCTTTCAACCCTATTTTACCGCAACGGCAACCAACGTCGGCTATACTTGGTGGAGCCATGATATCGGCGGACACCATCGCGGAAAAAAAGACGACGAACTGTATCTCAGATGGTTGCAGTTCGGCGTGTTCAGTCCGATCAATCGCCTGCATTCGACGTCCAATGAGTTTATGGGGAAAGAGCCGTGGAAGTGCGATCGAATGGTGCAGGATGCCGCCGAACGATTGCTGAAATTCCGTCACCGCCTGATCCCGTACCTGTACTCGATCAACTATCGCACGCACACCGAAGGGCGGGCGCTTTGCGAACCGATGTATTACGGGTACGATACGGACAAAGCGTATGCAATGCCCAATCAGTATTTGTTCGGCAGCGAACTGATCGCGTGCCCCGTGACCGAAAAGATCAATCGGCACAGTAATCTTGCCAAAACGAAACTTTGGGTTCCCGAAGGTCGTTATACGGATATCTTTAACGGATATCAATATACGGAAGGGAGCTATGAGATCTATCGGGAACTTTCCGAAATCCCCGTATTTGCGCGGGAAGGGTCGATCCTGCCGCTCTATCGGGACGACGGGACCAACGAGATCGGCGCCGACCGACCGCTGGACGTATGGATTTATCGCGGGGAGGGAGAGTTTACGCTGTATGACGACGACGGCGATACAATGGCGTATCTTGACGGTAAACGGTATTTGACCCGTTTCCGTGTCAGACAGAATAAGCGGACGCTGACGTTCCGTATGGACGGGGAAGGGGACTTCTCTGTTTTCGGCGCACCGCGGGAGATCCGTTTGATGTTCCGCGACGTCGATGCGGCAACGATCACCGTCAACGGAGTGCCGCAAGCGGAACGCGGCAACGAGGTCGGCTTGTTCTTTGACGGAACGCCCGTCGAAATCGAACTGACCGACTGTGTGTATGCGAGCAATCCCGATTTCCGCGAGAAGGCGATCGAAATGATTTCCCGCTTTCAGGCAGGCAACGAATACAAACGGCGCAAATTTATGCGCGTGCTGAACAATCCCGACGCGCCCATCCGCGCGCCCAAGAAATACGCAGGTCCCTTGATCGAGTTGCAGGCGATCTGCAAAACCTGACCGATCCGACACATCAAAATATCAAAAACGATTAAAAAAGGCGCACCGCGGTGCGCCTTTTGTGCGGAAAAACGAGGGGTGCTTATTCCAGTCCTGCGGGTACGATCAGTTCGAGATCGGAGTCGGGATAGGAGCAGCAGGGGTGGATATAGCCGAATTTGGCGTCTGCCAGACGGCGTTTGTCCTGTCCCGCGATGCTGAATTTGCCGCCGACCAGTTTGCTGTGGCAGAATCCGCATCCGCCGGCACGGCATTTGCTGGGGACGCTGAGTCCCGCGCGTTCCATTGCGACGAGCAACGTTTCGGTTGCGTCTGCCTTGATGACGTATTTTTGGTCGCGGATATGCACGGTCAGATTGAACTGTTGGGGTTTGACGTCGCGCGTGCCGACACAGTTGGCTTCGTGTTTGACCCATTTTCCGGTTACGCCCAGTGCGGCAAGCTCTTTGTCGGCGAAGCTGTACATGGCTTGCGAACCGCACAGCATACAGGTGTACTTTGCGGGGGCGTATTTCGCGATCAGCTCTTTGGTGATAAAGCCCGATTCGTAGCCCTCGGCTTTTTCGTCGCTGAGAACGTAGACGACTTTGAAACGGTCGGATACCAGCGCGTCAAGCTCGGCTTTGAAAATCAAGTCTTTGCGGGTTTTTGCTCCGTAAAGAAGAATCAGACGGAAGGATTCGCTGCCTTCTTTCAGCGCTTGCGCCATGCTGTAGAAGGGGGTGATTCCGCTGCCGCCTGCCAGCGCGACGACGGTTTCGGCGTCTTTGATCCCTTCGTAATGGAAGTTGCCCGAAGGATCGCCGACGATCAGTTGATCGCCGACTTTGGCGTTGTCAAACAGCCAGTTGCTGAAGAAGCCCGCTTTTTTGACCGTCACCGAAAGCACGCTTTGGTTCAGTGCCTGCAGGGGCGAAGAGGAAATCGCGTAGGGGCGGTTGACGACCGAACCGTTTACGTTAGCCGAAATTTCGACATACTGCCCGGCACGGAAAAACATTTTGCGACTGAGTTGCAGGGTGTAAGTTTTGGTGTCGGCGGTTTCGGTTTTGATGGAGATGACGGTTGCTTTCTGATTGCCGGGGTGGAGAATTGCGGCGGTTTCGTTGACGCGGTAGGTCTTGGGCAGGGGTGCGTCGGACGCGGCGTCAAGGTGCCTGCGTCTGTTGGGAACGAGTTTTTTGAATCGGATCAGATCCATAAATCCGAACAGTTGTCTTTTAAATTGAAATGCCATGGTTCAGCCCTCCCTTTTAATGTCGCCGATGGTTTGTCTGGCGGTAATGTCGCCCGAGAAATAGGCGCTCGAATAGCCCGAAAGGCGCATCGAAAATCCGCCTGCAAAACGCAGACCTCTTGTTTTGTGATCTTCCGCCATCATGAGGAGACGCGGCGTCAGTCCGTCCCAGTACTGCGATTCGTAGCCGTAAATTCCGCCTTCGGGATGGCCGCAGTAACGGGCATAGGTCATCGGAGTCGCGACCGAAATTTCTTCGATGGCATCGCGGATCTTTGCGCCCGTATCCTGCTCGAAGCGGTCGATCATCATGTTGGCGACCTTGTCTTTAACGCGGAAATAATCTTCGGGTTTGACGTTGCCCCAGTCGTCGGACATGTAAAGCGTGGTGAAATACATCATACACGTTCCTTCGGGCGAACATTCGGGATAAGCGCGGTTTAAGCATACCGTCGCCTGTACGCAGTTGGTGTCGATCTTCTTCATGATCTCGTACTGTTTTGCGGTATCCATCGTATCGTAGAGGAAGTAGTTGTGGTTTTCGATCCCGAGTTCGTCCGCCGATTTGTTGAGTCCCAGGAACATCGTAAAGCCTCTGCCTGCCAGTTTGCGGGCGTTGGTCTCTTTGATAACCTGAACGGGAACTTTGTCGATCATTTTGCCGTAGACGATGTGCGGGGCGCAGTTGGCGATCACGTGGCGGGTCTCGATGTGCTCGCCGTTGCTGAGCAGGACGCCTTCGACGCCGTAGTCGTCACCCGTGAAAATTTTGACCGCTTCGGTATTGAACCAGACGTCTCCGCCCAATTCGCGGATGCGTTCGACCATGGCAAGGGAAATCTCGTGCGAGCGCATTTTGGGCATTGCCGCGCCGCGCGTGATATAACGGATGACCATCGACGCATAGTGAATAAAACTCAGATCGTCGCAGTGCGCGCCGAGATAACACCAGTAGGCGTTGAGGATATCCTTGGCTTTTTTGGGCATTTTGAGGGAGTCAAGCACTTCGTTGACCGAGTAGGAGCCGCAACGAACAAAATTGGCGTACTTGGAAAGCATAATGTTTTTGTCGGTTTTGCCGTTGACGGAATTGCTGTAAGCTTGCGCGGCGCGGATTTCTTCGGCGAGCTCGAAGAATTTTTCCATCGACGGACGGCTGCCGGGAACGTAATGCTCCATCTTGTCGATGAACGCCTGCTTGCCGAACGGCATGGTGGCGTCGATCTTTTCTTCACGGGAAAAGACGCGATAGGCTTCGGGAATCTGAAGCCATTCGATCTTGTCGGTGACGCCCAAAGAGTCGAACAGGTCGCGCACGTCGCCGCTGTTATCTTTGGTGCCGAAGTCGTTGAGTTCGTGCAAGGACGCTTCAAACTCGAACCTGCCTCGCTTGAAACTGGTAGCAAAACCGCCGGGCAGGTTGTGCTTTTCGACCAGCAAAGTCTTAGCACCGCCTTGCAGCAAGCGGATTGCCGCAACCAGACCGCCGTTTCCGGCTCCGATTACCACTGCATCGTATTGTTTCATACTTACCTCCTGTTGCAGTATGTGATATGGATTCAGCGACGATCGCTTCGATCGCCGGTTGATTCGATATGGAGCAGAACGCCTCTGTAGACGTCGCTGAGCATCTGACGGATTGCACGATCGCCGAAGTCGGCGGTTGCCGTCGCGATCATCGTTGCGATCCCGTGCGAAAACAACCATAATTCGCGGAATACGCGTTTGGCGTCATCTTCGGACAAACCGCTTTCGGCGCGGACGGCTTCGAGAATAAACGGGGAGTTTTCTTCCGAGTTGACGATATCCGGAGTGTCGGCGGCGTCGGCACGCCTGCGCATAAACAACAGTTTGAACAGCTCTTTTTCGTCTTTTGCAAACGCGATATAGTTCAGCCCGATCGCTTTGAAGGCGTGCGAATCGGCGTCGGAGCGCCGCACGTATTCGGCAAACAGATTTTTTGCCTGTCGGATGACGCAGTCGGTCACTTCCTGCATCGTTCCGAACCACCAGAAAATCGGCTGCGTCGAGCAGTTTAAGGCGCGGGCGAGCGATTTTGCCGTCAGGGCGTCTATCCCTTGGCGGCGGACAAGTTCGAATGCCTGTCTGCCGATTTCTTCTTTGCTGATTCTGATTTTTGGCGGCATGGGGACGAGCGGTATGCGGCAGAGCCTCTCCTGTTATATATCGATGAATATATATTATCCGATATGTATCGATTTGTCAAGGGGGGAAATATCGTTTTTTTGCGATTTTGATCGAATCCGTGCGATTTCGGGCGGCGGATCGGGGCGCCACCCCGAAGCGATAGGGCGCAATGTGCCGTTTCGGCAAGCAGTTGTAACGAATTATCGACGATTTGCACGATTTCGTTTTACAAAACCGTCGGATTGGCATATAATAATTGTTGTCGAACGCCGTTTTGACGAAAATCGGGCCAAAGAGGTGAGCGTATGTCTACTATGCTGAACGAATTTTTGTCCGCCCCCGACGTGATGCGCGAGGTGCTCAAAAACAATAAACAGGTCGTTGCCGAAATCGCCAAAGTTTTCAAAGCTCGCAATTTGTCCAATATCACAACGGTTGCCCGCGGAACCAGCGATAACGCCGCCACATATTTCAAATATATTGTCGAAGCGGTCGGCGGCATTATGGTATCCAAGTTTACCCCTTCGATCACGACGGTATACGACAGCAAGGTCAATCTCGGCAACAATATGGTGCTTGCGATTTCGCAAAGCGGAATGTCGACGGATACGCTGATGGTGGTCGAGCGCGCCAAAGAAACGGGCGCGATGACCGTTGCGGTAACCAACGATCCGCAGTCGCCGCTTGCAAAACTTGCCGACTATCATATTTATCTCGAAGCGGGGGAGGAGCGGAGCGTATCGGCGACCAAAACGTTTGTTGCGGAATTGTCGTCGATGTATCTGCTTGCCAACGCGCTGTCGCGCGTAACCGCCAAAATGAACCTTGCAGAAATCCCGCCGATGCTGGAAGAATTTTTGGCAAAACTCAACGCGACGATGCCCTCGTTTGCCGCCGAAACCAAAGATCTCAACAACTTCGTCATCATGACGCGCGGACTGTGTCAGGGAATCGCGAGCGAATTGTCTCTTAAGCTGATGGAGAACTGCTACAAGTTTACAAGACCGTTTTCGACCTGTGAGTTTATGCACGGACCGATTGCGATGGTCGAAGAGGGCACCGTGATCATGATGCTGGCGCCGGACTCCGAGTTCAAAGCGGAATTTATCGATATGGCAACCAGACTGACGCTTTTGGGTGCCAAAATCGTTGCGTTTACGGACATCAAAGAAATCGAAGAAATCGCATATGCTTCCTACAAAATGCCGTCTTGCCGCGGGATGGTGACGCCGTTTGTCTATACGATGGCGGTGGAACTTTATGTCGCGTATCTTGCCGAAGCTCTGGGGATC
>DVOH01000026.1 GCA_018713745.1 Candidatus Stercoripulliclostridium merdipullorum
ATGATCGGCGAAATGGTCAACAACGACAAGTCTATCCGCGACAAGCTCAAAGTCGTATTCCTCGAGAATTACCGCGTCAGCCTTGCCGAAATCATTATGCCCGCAACCGAAATTTCGGAGCAGATCAGCACCGCGGGCAAAGAAGCATCGGGCACGGGCAATATGAAATTTATGATCAACGGCGCCGTGACGATCGGTACGATGGACGGCGCGAACGTCGAGATTCACGAGCGCGTCGGGGACGAAAACATCTTCATCTTCGGTCTGCTTGCCGAGGAAGTGGAAAAACTGAAAGCCCATTATAATTCCAGCGAATACTATTCGCACGATCAGCGCATCAAGGCGGTCATCGACCTTCTGCGCGCGGGGATCAACGGCGTCAGCTTCTCCGAACTTGCCGACAATCTCGTCGTCGGCAGAGGCGGCCACGCCGATCCTTATATGGTGCTTGCCGACTTTGCAAGCTATGTCGACGCCCAGAACGAGGTCGACCGCGCTTACAAAGATAAGTATCGCTTTATGCGCATGTCTTTGGTCAATACCGCCAAGGCAGGATTCTTTGCCGCCGATCGCAGCGTCAGAGAGTACGCCGAACGGATCTGGAATCTGCCTGTCGTCAAATGAGACTTCCGTTTCAGTCCCGGGACACTCGTTACAAAAGACCCTTCGGCGCCGTAGCGACGGGACAGACCGTCGAAATCGACTTTCCCGTCCCCGCTTCCCTCGGCGCCGATCACGTCAATCTGGTCGTAAGAGGGGACTTCTCCCTCACGGTTGTGTTGGCTTATACCCGTACGGACGGCGATTTCGCCGTCTTTTCGGGTGCGTTTTCTTTGCCCAAAAGCGGCGTTTATTTCTATCGCTTCGAGATCGTGATGCCGGACGGCATTATGCACTTTGTCGGCAAAGACGAGCAGGGCAAGGCGATTTCGGGCGACTGGCTTCCCGAGTGGCAGCTCAGCGTTTACGATGCCGATTACCGCACGCCCGATGCGTTTAAGGGCGGGGTGATTTATCACGTTTTTGTCGATCGCTTTCACCGCATCCCCGACGGCAGGACGCCGCGCTTCGGCTATCTGAAACAATGGAACGAGGACGTCACGATCGCCGACGCCGACGGCATTTACCGCGCCAACGACTTTTTCGGCGGCAATCTGCAGGGGATTCGGGCAAAACTCGATTATTTCCTCTCTCTCGGCGTAACCGCACTGTATCTTTCGCCCGTGTTCGAAGCCGCAAGCAATCATCGCTACGATACCGCCGATTATACCCGTATCGACCCCTTGCTCGGTACCGACGAAGACTTCCGCGCTTTGACCGAGGAAGCCAAAGCCAAAGGGATTTCCGTCATTCTCGACGGCGTGTTCAATCATACCGGCGCAGACAGTATCTATTTTAACAAATTCGGACACTATCCCTCCCTCGGCGCCTATCAGTCCGTCGACAGTCCGTATTATAATTGGTATAGCTTTTCGCATTTTCCCGACCGCTATGCCTGTTGGTGGGGCGTTACGGTCGTGCCGAGCATCCGACGCGACGCTTTGTCGTTTCAGGATATGATCGCAGGAGAGGACGGCGTGATCGACCGCTGGTGCCGTTTGGGCGCCGCGGGTTGGCGGCTGGACGTCGTCGACGAACTTTCAATGCCGTTTGTCAAACGCCTACGCCTTGCCGCAAAGCGCAACGACGCCCTTCTGATCGGTGAAGTCTGGGAGGACGCCAGCACAAAGTACAGTTACGGCGAACGAAGAGAATATTTTTACGGCAAAGAGCTGGACGGCGTTATGAATTATCCCTTCCGTACCGCGATTTTGCATTATGTGCTGGAAGGGGACGCCCGAATGTTTGCCGACGAAATCATGACCATCGTCGAAAATTATCCCAAACCCGCTTTGGACTGCTCGATGACGCTGATCGGTACGCACGATACCGTACGGATTCTCAACCGACTTGCCCCCATCGAAACGCCCGCTACCAAGTGGGAGCGTCTGCACTACAGGATGCCCGAAGACGCCTATCTCGAAAGTGTGGAGCGCGTTAAGCTGGCGGCAACGTTACAGTTTGTGTTGCCGGGGATCCCGACGATCTATTACGGCGACGAGTGCGGGATGGAAGGCTTTGAAGATCCCATCAACCGCCGTCCGTATTATGTCGGCAGCGAAAGTTTGCTTGCCTATTACCGCCGTCTCGGCGCGTTGCGCAGGCAATACCGCGACGACTTCTGTGCCGATACCGAGGTGTATGCCGACGCCGGCGTCGCAATCATCCGACGCGGGAAGCTGACGGCGTTTGTCAATGCGGGCAAAAGCGACTATGAGCTTGACGCGCCGATGCGGGATCTGCTCGGCGGCAAAACCGTTTCGGTCGTCGAAAAAGGGAAAGCCGTCCTGATCCGCTCCGGAGAGGAAAGGTGACCTGATCACAAAAAGTCGGTTGACAAGGGTTTTCGGTTGTGGTACGATGAAACCAACCAAATAAAAGGAGAATAACAGCCATGAAATATGTTTGCACGGTTTGCGGTTATACCACCGACGTTTTGCCCGAAAAATGTCCTCTTTGCGGCGCTCCCGCCGACAAATTCAAAGTTGTCGAAGAAAACACGTTTGCCTGGGCGGACGAACACAGAGTGGGCGTAGCCAAAGACGTCGAAGAAGATATCAAAAAAGAACTCAACGCCAACTTCATGGGCGAATGCACCGAAGTCGGCATGTACCTTGCAATGAGCAGAGTAGCCGACCGCGAAGGCTATCCCGAAGTTGCCGAAGCTTACAAACGGATCGCGTTTGAAGAAGCCGAGCACGCTGCGAAGTTTGCCGAACTTTTGGGCGACGTCGTGACCGACAGCACCAAAAAGAATCTGCAGATGAGAGTGGACGCCGAACACGGCGCCTGCCAAGGCAAACTCGACCTTGCCAAAATCGCAAAGCAACGCAACTACGACGCCATCCACGACACCGTGCACGAAATGTGCAAAGACGAAGCCCGTCACGGTGCGGCGTTCAAAGGACTTCTGGAACGCTACTTCAAATAAGCCATCGCTTCTGCAATCTTAAAGGCGACGCCTGCGGGCGTCGCTTTTTTTGGATAAATCGTCCGAGAATCCGCATTCTAATTCCGAGGTGAATATGAGAGCTACCGGAATTGTCAGACGAATCGACGAACTCGGACGGGTCGTGATTCCCAAAGAGATTCGTCGCACGATGAAATTAAGAGAAGGGGAAGAACTCGAAGTCTTTACGACAGACGGAGAGTCCCTTATTCTGCGAAAATATTCGGCAGTCCGCGACCTTGTCCGCATTGCCGAAGCCTTTGTCCGCGCCGTCCACGAAGCGACGGGGGACTCTGCGGCGGTATTTGACCGCGACGCCGTGATTGCGGCGGCGGGGAATGCCGTTTGCGCGCCCCTTTCGGATGCGACGCTTGCCCTGCTCGAAGAGCGTAAGCCCGTCACGCGGGAAGAAGGGAGCGGTCTGAAGCTGACAACGGACGGCGCGCCGATTTCCGATCGGTTTGCGATGGTTCCCGTCTTGTGGCAAGGGGATCTGATGGGCGGCGTCGCCGTTTTCGGGCGTTCGGCGTCGGCGGAAAGTCTTTTGATTACCGCACGGACGGGAGCCAATCTGTTGTCGGAGCAGTTCTGATGAAAAAGTCCTATTTGAGCGGCGCGGCGTTTCTTGCCATGGGGATTTTGATCGCAAAGATCATCGGCGCGCTGTATCGGATCCCGTTGACCAACATTTTGGGAGCCGAAGGGATGGGGATTTATCAGCTGATCTATCCGATTTATGCGGTGCTTCTTGCCGTTTCGTCGGGGTCGCTGCCCGTTGCCGTATCGGTTTTGGTCGGTGCAAAGACGGCGTCGGGCGACAAGGAGGGCGCAAGAGCTACGCTCCGTGCGGCTTGGCGCGTTTTGCTGTGGGTGGGGCTGGGCGTTTCGGTTGCGCTCGCACTGTTGTCGGGCGTCATCGGCAATCTGCAGGGGAATCCGCTGACCCGCTCGGGATATTGCGCCGTCGCGCCGGCGATTTTTTTTGTCGCGGGCATTGCGGTTTTAAGAGGTTGGTTTCAGGGGCTCGGCGATATGAAGCCTACGGCGGCGTCGCAGATTGTCGAAAACGCGGCAAGACTGGTATTCGGTCTTGCCTTTGCGGTTATGCTGAAAGACAGAGGCATCGCGGCACAGGCGGCAGGGGCGTTGGCGGGCGTATCGGTTTCGGAGGCGCTGACTCTTGTCGTATTGATATTCCGCTTTCGGCGCAGCGGGGAGCGGTTGAGCGGACGGCGCGGAGGGGATGCGGGCAAGGGCGTGTTGCGCGATCTTTCCAAAACAGCCCTTCCCGTTATGATCGGCGGTATCGTCTTTCCGCTGACGCAGATGATCGACTCCTTTCTGGTCGTCAATTTGCTGGCGCCTTCCGTCGGCGTCGCGGCGGCAACCGCGCAGTACGGATTGTTTACGGGTCCCGTCAATTCTTTGGTCAACCTTCCCGTCGTCATCGGCTTGTCCCTCGGCGTTGCCGTCGTTCCGGGACTGTCGGGGGAGATGCAACGGCATAATCTCGAGGGCATCCGCGCCAAATGCCGCTCGGCACTGAAAATCGCGCTGATCGTCGGCGTTCCTTCGGCAATCGCCTATCTCATCCTTGCCGACAAAGCGTTATCGCTTCTGTATCCCGTTTTGTCGGTTGCCGAACGTCGGACGGCGGCGGTTTTGTTGCGCGTCGGCGCGGTCAGCGTCGTCCTGATGTCGGCTTCGCAGATTTTCGCGTCGATTTTGCAGGGGCTTTCCCGTCCCGTCGCCGCATTGAAAAACGCCGCGTTCGGGGGCGGTTTCAAGTTGATTGCGGGTCTGATCCTGCTGCCTACGGTCGGGATCGTCGGCGTGGCGGCGGCTACCCTTGTCGGATTTGCGCTGACCCTTCTGCTCGATTGGTACGATGTTCGGTTATTGATTGGTAAAACAGGCGGCAATTTTCTTCAAAACGCTGGTGTGATCGTTTTGTGCGGTGTTATAATGGGGGCGGTGATCGGAGCGATCAACCTGATTCCCCGCGACTGGGCTTTGTTTGTCGCCATGGCGGCAGGAAGTGCGGTTTACCTCGGAACGATGCTGATTTCGGGCGTTCTGGACCGCGACGAGCTTGCAAGTCTGCCCCTCGGCGAAAAACTGCTTGCGTGGAGGGATCGATCTCGGAGATGAGGTACCGCCATGTCTTATATGTATTTGGATGCAGCCGACTTTTTACGGCGCGAAATTTGTTCGTTCGAGCATAACCTTCCCGTTGTCGTCGACAACATTACGCCCGACGATTTCGAAGCGGTTTCCGCCAAGTTGAAACGCTATTTCCCGGGCGCCGCCGTCGTCGCGGAAAAAGACGGTTGCGCCGTCGAATCCAAAGTCGGAAAGTTGGAATATTGCAAAAAACTGACCGTCAAACCTTCGACCTTTTTGAAGCGCAATTATTATTCTTTCGGCGATCTGATCGAAATCATCCGTCGCCTTATGGACCCCGACGGTTGTCCGTGGGATCGCGCGCAGACGCACGCGTCCATCCGAGGCAATCTGATCGAAGAAGCCTACGAACTTGCCGAAGCCGTCGATCTCGGCGACGTTGCCAAGATGACGGAGGAAAGCGGAGACGTTTTATTGCAAGGGCTGTTCCATGCCGAGATCGGCGAGCGGGACGGCGAATATACCGTCAACGACGTGATCAACGGACTGTGCGCGAAGTTGGTGGGTCGGCATACTCATATTTTCGGCGAACACAAAGCGGGCGACGCCGCCGAAGCGCTGATGTATTGGGAAAAAGCGAAGGCAAAAGAAAAGGGACAGTCGGGACTGCAAGATAAAATCGACAGCGTTCCCGTTACGTTCACCGCTCTGATGCGCGCAAACAAGGTACAGAAAATTATTAAAAAGACGGGGTTCGACTTTGCCGACGTCAACGGCGCGGCGCAAAAAGTCGGCGAAGAGTTGCAAGAGCTTCTTGCGGCTTCTCCCGAAAAGCAGGAAGGGGAAGGGGGCGACCTTCTGTTTGCCGCGGTCAACGTTTTGCGGATGCTCAAAATCGATCCCGAACTGGCGCTCAACGCGACGACCGACAAATTCATCCGCAGATTCGCCTATGTCGAGAAGCGGGCGGCGGAAGAAGAAATCGAGCTTTCCGCCGAAAATATCGACCTGATGGAAGAGTGGTATCAGGAATACAAGCGTCTTTACGAAGCCGAATGATCGTCTTAGGCAAACACCGGCTTCCGAACGGACTGATTTTCCCCGCGGTTGCGGGATACAGCGACGCCGGCGCGCGGCGGCTTGCCCTGCGCTACGGCGCCGATTTGTGTTTTACCGAAATGGTATCGGCAAAAGGACTGGTTTACGGCAACGAAAACACGGCAAGCCTGTTGTACACCGACGCGTCCGAAACGATCAAAGGGGTACAGTTGTTCGGCAGAGATCCCGACTTTATTGCCCGTGCGATTGCCCATCCCGCGTTGAAAAAATTTGACGTCATCGATCTCAATTTCGGGTGTCCCGTTCCGAAGATCGTCAAAAACGGCGAGGGCAGCGCGCTGATGCTGGAGCCCGAAACCGTTTTCCGAATCGTATCCGCCGCCGTCGCCGCGGCGGAGGGGCGACCCGTTACCGCCAAACTCCGCGCGGGATTTTATGTCGGCGAACATACCGCGCCCGACGTTGCGGAGGCGGTCGAAAAGGCTGGGGGCGCAATGGTGACGGTGCACGGCAGAACGCGGGAAGAGTTTTACCACGGCAAAGCCGATCGCGGCGTGATTGCCGCGGTCAAGCGGCGGGTCTCGATCCCCGTTGTCGCCAACGGCGACGTCGTCGACCGCGAAAGCTATCGAGCCATGCTTGCCGAAACCGGCGCCGACGGCGTGGCGATCGCCCGCGGCGCACTCGGCAGACCCTATGTGTTTGCCGCCGTCCGCGGCGCGGATTACGACTTTTCGGTCAAAGATGCCGTAGCGGAGCACCTCGCGGTTCTCATGCGTTATTTACCCGAGCGCGTCGCCGTCAACAATATGAAAAAACAGATCGCATTTTACGTCAAAGGACAAAAGGGCGGCAAACTTTGCCGCGAAAATGCCTTCCGTGCAACGACGGCGCAGGATATTTTGGATTGTTTTTCCGCGATTTCCAGCTGATTTTCGGAAAATTTACTCAAATTCTATTGCCCATCGGCACGTTCGGTGTTATAATATTGTTATATTCAACAATAATCCATTCAGGAGATGTATTATGAACAAAAAAACTATCAAAGACGTAGACGTTAAAGGCAAAAAATGCTTGGTTCGCGTGGACTTCAACGTTCCGATGCAGGACGGCAAAATCACCAATACCAACCGCATCGCCGGCGCAATCCCCACCATCCGTTACCTCGTTGACAACGGCGCCAAAGTCATTCTGTGCTCCCACATGGGCAGACCGAAGGGCGAATTCAATATGAAATATACTCTTCGTCCCGTTGCCGAAAAACTCTCCGAAATGATCGGATTGCCCGTAACCTTCGCTTCCGACGTCATCGGCGAGGACGCCAAAGCCAAAGTCGCCGCTTGCAAAGACGGCGAAATCGTTTTGCTCGAAAATCTCCGCTTCCATAAAGAAGAAGAAAAGAACGACAAAGATTTCTGCAAAGCCCTCAGCGAATACTGCGATATTTACGTCAACGACGCATTCGGTACCGCGCACCGCGCCCATGCTTCGACGGCGGGCATCGCACAGTACGGATTTGCTCCCGTCGCCGTTGCCGGCTTCCTGATCGGCAAAGAACTCGAAGTGATGGGCGGCGCCCTCGAGCATCCCGCACGTCCCTTCGTCGCCATTCTCGGCGGAGCAAAAGTTTCGGACAAGATCGGCGTTATCAACAACCTGATCGAAAAGGTCGACGCACTGATCATCGGCGGTGCAATGGCATATACCTTCTTTGCCGCAAACGGCAAGCAGGTCGGGGACTCCCTCTGTGAGCGCGACAAGATCGATCTTGCCAAAGAACTTCTTGCCAAAGCCGAAGCAAAGGGCGTCAAATTCCTTCTCCCCGTCGACACCGTCGTAGCCGACGCATTTGCCGCAGACGCCAACTCCAAAGTCGTCGAAGGCGACATTCCCGACGGATGGCAGGGACTGGATATCGGACCCAAAACGCGCGAACTGTTTGCCGAAACCGTCAAAAACGCCAAAACCGTTATCTGGAACGGACCGATGGGCGTGTTTGAAATGGAAAAATTTGCCGAAGGCACCAAAGCGGTTGCCAAAGCGCTTGCCGAGACCGACGCCGTGACCATCATCGGCGGTGGCGATTCGGCGGCTGCGGTCGCGCAACTCGGTTATGCCGACAAGATGACGCACATCTCGACGGGCGGCGGCGCATCGCTCGAGTTCCTCGAAGGTCTGGTTCTGCCCGGCGTCGACTGCCTCAACGACAAATAATTTATTAACAATAAACATCAGAAAGGAGAACGAAAATGAAAAGACCCATTATCGCAGGAAACTGGAAAATGAACAACACCAACGCCGGCACCAAAGCCTTGCTGACCGAGCTGGTTCCGTTGGTCAAGGATGCCAAATGCGAAGTCGTGGTATGCGTTCCGTTTACCGATATTGACACCGCCCGCAAAGCGATCCGCGGCAGCAACATCAAACTGGGTGCTCAAAACGTGCACTGGGCGCCGAAGGGTGCGTTCACGGGTGAAATCAGCGCCGAAATGCTGAGAGAACTCAAAGTCGAATACGTTCTGATCGGACACAGCGAAAGAAGACAATATTTCGGCGAAACCGACGAAAGCGTCAACGCAAGAGTCAAAGCGGCAATCGACGGCGGATTGAAGCCCATCATCTGCGTGGGTGAAACCCTCGAAGAGCGCGAAAGCGGCAAAACCGCCGAAGTCGTTATCCGTCAGATCAACGGCGCGTTCAAGGACATCGAAAAGTACGATCTCAAGAAGATCGTCGTCGCTTACGAACCCGTATGGGCGATCGGAACCGGCAAGACCGCGACGGCACAGGATGCCAACGACACCATTGCCGTAATCCGCAAAGCACTCCGCAAACTGTACGGCAAAACCGCTGCCAACGCAATGCGCATTCAGTACGGCGGCAGCATGAACGCCAAAAACGCAGACGAACTGATGTCGATGAAAGAAATCGACGGCGGACTGATCGGCGGCGCTTCGCTGAAAGCGGCTGACTTTGCAAGAGTGGTCAACTATCAGGAAATTCAATAACGCGGGTCAAAACGACAACGATATTCATACAATAAGATTATGTTACACGCTTTGATTATTATGGACGGCTTCGGCATCAACACCCGCAAAGAGGGCAATGCCGTAGCCGCAAGCGGTACGCCGCATCTCAACCAAATTCTCAGTCGTTATCCGCATACGCAGATCGGCGCAAGCGGACTGGACGTCGGTTTGCCCGACGGACAGATGGGCAACAGCGAAGTCGGACACCTCAATATGGGGGCAGGGCGCATCGTTTATCAAGAGTTGACCCGTATCACCAAAGAGATCGAAGACGGCTCGTTTTTCACCAACGAAAGCCTGCTCGCCGCCATGCACGCCGCCAAACAGAAAGGGACCGCCCTTCACGTTTACGGCTTGCTGTCGGACGGTGGCGTTCACAGTCACATCGAAG
>DVOH01000027.1 GCA_018713745.1 Candidatus Stercoripulliclostridium merdipullorum
GAAGTCCTCCGCGTCGAGGTCGTCGAGATCGTCGTCTTCGTCCGCGTACTCGTCGGGATCGCCTTCGAGTTCTTCCTCGAGCAACTCGTCCTCTTCTTCGGCAATGGCTTCGAGAGAAAGTTCGTCGGGCATTATGATGTCTTCTTCGTCGATGGCTTCTTCGTCGTCGACGTTTTCCTCTTCCTCCCAGTCGCCGAACGCGGCGGCAGACGGTTCTTTTTCTTTTTCGATTTCGGCAAGGCAGCTTTCGCAAAGCTTTTCGCCTTCCGCGAGATAATTGACGCGGCAACGGGGGCAGAGAACGCCTTCTTCGTAATCTTCTTCTTCCTCGTAGTGGGCTTCGCCTTTCATCTCTTTTTCGCAGATCTCGCAGTATTCTTTCTCCAGCGGAATGTAATTGATTTCGCACCTGGGGCATTTTTTGAATTTTGCCATAACAGCCTCCTTGGCAAGCGGTTTGGTTTGTGGCTATATTATATTGACTTCCCCGCAAAATGTAAACCCTTTTCCGCAAGAAATTTGCCCGTTTTGCCGAAAACTTTTTTCTCCGCGGCCGATCTCTTCGACACAATCCGACGAAAACGGATGCAATCGGGCAAAATAGACCGATTTCCGCTTGCAAAAACCCGTTATACTGTCGAAGAACGGAAGGAACTGCCGACGTTCGTCGGCGAACTCCCGACAAAATTTTCTATCGGAGGGCACTATGAAACCGCAACGGCTTGCAGTTTTCACGCAATCGGAAACGCTGAAACAAAACTTGAAAAACTTACGCGAATGGGAAACGGACTTTTATGACGGCGACCGAACGGTCCCGACGACGGGATACGATGCCGTCGTGATCGACGCCGAGCGAGGCGCCGCCGTCGAACGGATCGCAGCATCGGTTCCCCGCGGCATCGTGTTGTATTTTACGGCGGCAGAACCGAAAAAAGCGCGGGAAGCGGGCGAAAAATATGCTGCCGAACACGGCGATTACGCCGGAATCGCCGACGTTCTGTTGGGCAGAAAAATCCGGTATGCCGACGAAAAGCCGGCATCGGACAAAGCGCTTGACGAGCGTCTTGCCAATATATTTATTGCTTCGGGGATTCCGCCTCACATCAAAGGCTATCAATTTCTGCGCGAAGCCGTCAAGCAATCGGTTCGCAGCCCCGAAATGATCAACAATATCACAAAGCAGCTTTATCCCGCCGTTGCCGAGAAATTCGGCACCAGCCCGTCCAAGGTCGAACGCGCCATCCGCCACGCCATCGAAGTCGCCTGGTCGCGCGGCAAAATCGACAATATCAACTCGATTTACGGAATCAAAGTGTTTTCCAAGGGCGAAAAGCCGACCAACGGCGAACTGATCGCGCTGGTCAGCGACAAAATGATGATCGAATGCAGTTGAACCCTCCCCTCTTCGCCTTGCCCGGCAAGGCAAACAAAAAGCCCCGACGGTT
This sequence comes from Candidatus Stercoripulliclostridium merdipullorum, assembly GCA_018713745.1. Taxonomy (GTDB): domain Bacteria; phylum Bacillota; class Clostridia; order Christensenellales; family DTU072; genus Stercoripulliclostridium; species Stercoripulliclostridium merdipullorum. The sequence goes on from DVOH01000027.1 coordinate 1,446, forward strand.
TGTCGGGGCTTTTTGCGATAAGCGTGTTTGGTTATGCCGCCGCTTCTTCTTCGGCGCCTTCGAGCATCGCGATGGTATCGGCATTGGTAAACTTCGACAAAAGCTTTCCGGTACGGCTGTCGACGTCGCGGTCTTTCACGGCGGAAAGATTGAGGTAGTAGGTATAATCCTTGACATCGGTATTGAAGTAATAAATTACGTCGCCCACTTTGTCAAGCCCGAGCCAGGTCGTGTTGTACTTGCCGTCGAAGACGATCGAGGCGGTACGGATCGCCGAAGCATATCCTCCTTCCGTCTTGTCCAGCACATGAATGCGATACAAGACACTGCTTGCCGTATACAGAAGGTCGACGCCCGTATCCGTCGGCACGACTTCGAAAATCGTTGCGGACTTGTCGGAGGGGATCAGCACTTCTTTGGTCACGGTTTCGCCGTCGAGATGCAGATAATACACGTTTTTGGACGCGTCCGTCGCAATCACGTCATTGTCCCCGAGGAAGTAGAGCGAAGCGTGTTGAATCCCGTAACCGTACCGAACTTCTTTGTTTTTGTCAAACGTAAGATCGGAAGAGAAATCAAAGCTATAGGTACCCTTTGACTTTGTATTGGCGCCCGAATCGGTCTTATCGTAGATCAAACGGATTTTGTTGTCGATCAGCGAAGTCTGTACCAGACTCAGGGTATAACCCTTTGCGTTCTCGAGAGAATCGCCGTAGCTTGTGCTGTTGCCGACGATGACGGATTTGGCTTCGCCGCCCGCGCGGTATGCCCAGATCACGTTGTGGGTATCGGTTTCGACTTCGCTTGCTTTGACGTAAAACGCGGTATCGTTGAGAAACGCATCGGCGGAATAATCGGTAAATTTGCAAGCCGTAACTTTGTCCGCAATCAGTTTGTCGTCAAACTTTTTGGCGTTGAGATCGATCTGATGCAACTCGCTGTTGAGATAGTACAAAACGTATCCGTCCGTGATTTTGTAAACGGCGGTATAATCCGAAAATTCTTTGATGACCTGCGTACCCGTACCGTCCAGCTTGGTGCGCATCAGCCACATTTCGGCGGTCTTGGCTTCCCCTTTGCTGTTCTTATCGACCGAAGGCGAACTGTAATAAATATATTCGCCGCGGATCACAAGCCCGCTGGTCTGAACGGTGTTGTATACATTTTTGGGGACGATGCAGACATTGGTCTCCCGCTTGGGATTGCCGGCGGCATCGAGCTCAACCCGATAAATCGCGCCTTTTTGCACTTCGCCGAAGGCATTGTCCACGGTATTGCCGGCGTAGCCGTTGATATAGTAAAGATAATTGCCGGCGCGAACGGCAAGCCCGTTGTTGGACGTGACGGTCGAAACGTTCTGCCAGTCGGTTGCAACGGCGTCGGCTTTATAATTTTCGGGCTGACAACCCACCAACAACGCCGCGCACATTGCGGCAACGCAGACAACCGCGATGATGACTAAGGTTTTTTTCATTCTTTTCTCCGCAAAATCGAATTTATTTTGTCGTGATTTTATAATTATATATTAAGTATCGACGGATTGCAACCTTTTTTTGCAATTAACCGAGGATCAGCTCGTTGATTGTGGGCAAAACGTAGGTGGGCTGAATCCCCGAAGTCGACAGCATTTCGGGCGTCGTTTCGCCCGAATAAACCAGAGCCGACTGATAGCCGTTGTTGATGCCGAACAAAATATCGGTATACAGACGATCGCCGACCATGATGATTTTCTCCTTGGGAACGGCAAAAATACGGTCAATAATCTCCGCCATCGGCGAATACGGCTTGCCGCAAATCACCGAAGGCGCGCGCCCGCAGGAGCACTCCATCAGGGCTATCAGCGCTCCGACGTCGGGCATATCGCCGATATCCGAAGGGCAAACGGTGTCGGGATGGGTTGCGATAAACTCCTTACCTTTCTCAAGCAAAACGTTGGCTTTCCAGAGTTTGTCGTATGTCAAAGTCGTGTCGAACGCCAGCAATACGATATCGGCATCGTCTGCGACAACAATGCCCGCTTCTTCGATTTCTTTGACAAAAGTAGGCGTTCCGACCGGAAACACCGTTTTGCCGGGCTTACGCGTTTTGAGGTACTGGATCGTCGCCATCGTCGACGTCACGATCTGATACGGCTCGACGGGATAGCCCATTCCTGAGATTTTTTTGACGTATTCCGACTTGTCGCGGCTGCTGTTGTTGGTCAAAAAACATACTTTCTTGCCGGCGGCTGTCAGCTTTTTAAGCGTTTCGATGGCACCGTCGATCGGCTTGTTGCCGAGATAAACCGTTCCGTCCAGATCAAACAGATAAACTTCGGCGTCAGTTCTGAATTCCATTGAAAATTCCTTCGACGATCCCGCGCTCGACCATTGCGCCGAACACTCCCGTCCCCGGAGAGATCTCGGCGGCAATCGAAAAATCGTCCAGTATGTTTAAGATATCGCCGGGGTCGCCGTTGCGGCAGCCGAGTGCGCGGGCAAAACGCGTCAGCAATGTGCGTCGAGGCAGGCGCCCGCCCGAAAACATGACCCGTCTGTCAAAATCGATCGCCCGCGGGAAGGCGACGAATTTCGTTGCAAGGGGACGGATCCCGGCTCGATCCATCCCTATAAAGATACCATCAAAATCACTTTTTGTAAACTGTTTCATAAGGGAAAGCGCAAGATAACTCGCAAAACCCCCTGCTTTTTCCCGCCCCCTGAGTCGCAAAACTTCGTGCAAAACGTCAAAATATTCGTCGATACATTCCTCCGCTTCGGCAAGCGCCACCGCTGCGCCGAACAATTCGATCGCGCCGACGGGATCCGACGTCCACCCGATCAACCGTTCGCATGCGGCATACAGCTCGAGTTCGACCCCGTCCTCCTGCGCCGTATGCACGGCGGAAGCAACCGACGCCGCAAGCGCGCCCGAACTTTCTTTCAGCGCTCCCGCAATATCGCAGGACTTATCGAAAATTATGAGATCGGGTTCCTTACAACTCAATTTCAGAACCCCGTCAAAAGCGATTGTGTCAAAGCAGCGTTTGTGGGGTTTGTCGGGCAGCAGCCACAGTTTTGCGTTGCCCGCCCTTGCTTTTGCGCGATTGACGGCACCTTCGCCCCCCGCACCGACCACCAACGTCGGCGCGTCCTCCACCACCGTAAACCCCGCCCGTTTCAATGCGGTTGCGGTTTCGCCGCGGTCGTCGGCGACAAAAACGCGCTCGTGCGGAGAGCGCGTCAGCAACAATTCTTTCAGCCGCCGTAACGGAAAAGCGTCCAGCATCCATTCCATCGTCGTATGCCTCCGCTTTTATGATACCGCCGTTATCGCTTCGCCCGATGTCCGATCTCGGAGAGTGCCGTCGGATTTTGTCGGTTTTTATTGATCCAACGCCTTTGCCGCCTGCAGGCGTACCTCCTCGGACGGATGGGCGAGAAAGCGCGCGACCAGATCGGGACGGCTGTCCTTCCAAAAGGCAATCGCCAGCAACGCAAGTCGGGTCGGACGCACATAGTTTGTCCCGATCGCCTCCCCTAATCCCGCCAACGCTTTTTTCCCCGCCAGCAATGCGTCGACCAGGTGTTCGGGCGTCTGCCACGGAAGACAGGCAGTCGGTACCGCCGTCGTTCTGCCCGAATTGTGCGGACAAACCGCCTGACAGCGATCGCATCCGAGCAGAAAGGGACTCCCCTCGATTCCGCCCGACGCGGGACGATCCATACGGTCGCGCAGACAGCGCGCCCTGTCGAAGCCCCCTTGCAACGCACCCGTCGGACATGCCGCAACGCATCGACCGCAGTCTCTGCAAAGATCGGCTACCGCCGTCGTCGGCAAAACTTCTTCCGTCCCCGGGACCAGTTCTAAGGCGTCCAGTGCCGTGCGCGTTCCGCATCCCGGGATCGCAAGCAGGGTCTGACGCAAAATTTTTCCGCATCCGAGATCCGCAAACAGCTTTTTCAGGTTCCCCGAATACGGCTTTGCGTCGAATTGCGCCAAATCCCGTTCCAGCTCTTTCCGCAGATGATACAAAGCGTTCGACGCAAAATAAAAAGCGTCAAACGGCAACCCCTCCCCCTCAAACGGAAGATAGGGTCGGTACAACAGCAGAAATCGCTTCCCGTCACGGGAAGCCAAAAAGAAATACGGCGTTTTCCGGCGGACGATCTCGGCAATCATACCGATATTTTACACGTTGGGATCGACTTTGTAAACGTTTTTTTCCTTCATTTCTTTCCGCGCTCGCAATGCCGCAGACAATGTTTGGAGAAAAGAAGCGACGGGAACGCCCAGCAGCAATCCCCAAAACCCGAACAATCCCCCGCCCAGCGCGACGGCAACGGTGATGGAAAACGCCGACAATCCGACGTATCGCCCGACGACGACGGGATACAGCGTAAATTGCTCGATCTGTTGCAATACGATGACGATCAGCACAAAAATCAACGCTTTCTCGGGGCTGACCGTAAAAATTAAAAGAAACGCCGCCGCGCCTCCGACATAACTGCCGACGATCGGTATCATATTGGCAATCCCCATGATGACGCCTGCCAGTGCCGCATACGGAATACCGAACGCGAGATAGACCAAGTAGTTGATCGCGCCGAACAGTACGCCCTCGATCAGCTGTCCTCCGAGAAAGCGCGAAAA
>DVOH01000028.1 GCA_018713745.1 Candidatus Stercoripulliclostridium merdipullorum
CTATATGGTATTTGCAATTCCATTTTGTATGTGCTAAACTGTTTACGATGTTATCTTGCTCTTGCATTATGATATCCTCCGATTGTGTATTTGGCGACTGGCAGGTCTTCTTCTATTGTACACAATCGGAGTTTTTTGTCTGCCTCATCGGCTTAGCCTTTTTTGAACCCCGCGACTATCGCGGGGTTTTCTTTTCACAAAATAAAAAGCCCGACGCATCGGTCGGGCTTTCGGGCAAGCGAATGCCTATTTGGCGGTATCCCGGCGCGTTTCTTCGGCGGGCTCAGCCTTTTTGTTGTCGATCATACGTTTTTTGCCCTTCCACATCGTGTATCGGATGGGCGTATCCAGCAGAATCAGCAGTTGCGGCAACAAGACAAGTACGAGAACGAACGCGCACAAGCCGCCCCTGCCGATCGTCATCCCGAACAATGACGTTGCGGGCATTCCGGACACAATCCCCAAGGCAAACCCCGCAAAGGTCAGGATTCCCGCCGACGTGATCAACGAACGGCTGGAGTTGCTGACGGCGTGACGCATGGCGTCGAATTTGTTCATGGTGGCACGGTGTTCGACATAGCGGTCGCTGAGCAGGATGGCGTAGTCGATCGTTGCGCCGAGCAAAATCGAACTGACCAGGAGGTATCCGACAAAGATCATCGGCTGATCGAAAATATACGGGAATACCATATTGACATAGATCGATCCTTGTATCACGCCGATCAAAATGATCGGGATGAGAATCGAGCGTGTACTGATCAGAATAATCAGCGCGACCAACGCGATGGAAATGTAAGTGATGATGTCGTAGTCGGAACGAACGAGGTCGCGGATTTCGAGCGTGCTTTCGGACTCGCCGAGCATAAAGTACGCTTTGCCGCCGCTTGCGATATCGTCGCCCACATACCGGTCGACGATGGCGCGGATTTCGGCAAGAATGGCTTCGGGGCGTTCTCCCTCCTGTTCGCAGTTGAGCATCACAACCATACGGGTATAATTGCCTTTGTCTTTGAACTGCTTTAAGAAGGAATCGGGCAGCATTTCGTCGAATCCCGCCTCTTCGATGACCGAAAGAGATTGCACGCTGATCACCTTGTCGGTGCCGAGCGCGATGATATCGTATGTAATGGCGGCTTCTCGATCGTAATACTCGACGGGCAACAGAATGGCAAGCTGATTCTGAATGCCGAATTTTTCTTCGATGACGGCTTTATCCTCACTTAACAGACTTCCGGGGCCGCCCGTTGAAGCTTCGGGTCCGTAGGTGTAAGTGTTAAGCCCCTGGAAATAAATACAGGGAATAATGGCAAGGATAATCAGAACGGGCAGGAACTTGCGTGTTTTGATCAAAAAATTGCTGAACTTGCCCAATCGGAGATTGAAGGTTTTGTGTTCGCCTTTGAAGATCAGTTTTTCGGTCAAAAGAATCATGCCGGGCATAAAGAAGAACACGGCAAGGATGCTGAAAATAACGCCCTTGGTCAAAACCAAACCGATGTCGAAGCCGAGTTTGTATTGCATAAACATCAGCGCGACGAATCCCGCAACCGTCGTCATCGAACTTGCCATGATGGGACTGAAGGAAGTACGCAAGGCTTCGACCATAGCGGGAGAAGCGTCTTTCCCGCTGCGGCGTTCCTGTTTGTAACGGTTGAGGAGGAAAATCGAATAGTCCATCGTCAGCGCAAGCTGCAAAACGGCGGAAACGCCGTGCGTCATATACGAAATGGAAGAAAGGGCGAGATTGGTGCCCATGTTGATCAGAATCGACGCACCGATGACGAGGAGAATCAGCACCGGCTCCCACCAGGAGGTCGTCATCAAAAACAGAATGACGATTACCACAATACCCGCCACGATCGTGGAAGTCACGGTTTCGGAGGTAACGGTCAGACGGGCGTTGTACGGAATGGCAGAGCTTCCGGACATATAAATTTCGATATTTTCCATACTGCGAATGGTGCGTATGGCGTTGTATGTGGAATCGCTGTAATCGCCTTCTTCAAAAAAAATCTGGTAAAACGCGGCGTTGTCGTTGTAAAACGTCTTGATCTGATCCTTGAACGCCGTTGCCGATCCGATATTGAGGGAGGGATCGTTCATCATCGGCGCCATGGCGAGGACGAAGGACGTAAACAAACCTTTGTCCGGCTGTTCGTCGGGAGCGGCTTCCATAATAATATTAACCTGATCGACCAGATCGAGGTCGGCAAAATCGGGCGTGAGCCCCTCGATAATCGCTACGATAAATTCTACGGCTTTGCCGCGGGTAATCTCCTTGCCGTCCTCTTCCATGGACTGCAGCGGAACTTCGATAAACGGCTCCACCAGCTCGTCGATCCAAACGACGCTTTTGACGCCGTCGACGGCAAGCAAGGTCTGTTTGAAATCGGTTGCGGCTTCGACGTCAACGTTGTTGAGCATCAGCGAAGCGTTGCCGGACGAGCCGAAATCGTGATACATCGCGTTGAGTCCGAGTTTGGTTTCGGAGTCTTCGGGGAGATACAGCGTGTCGTCGTAATTGACTTGAACAAAGGGTAAGCAAATTGCGCCGCCCGCCGCAAGCACGGCGAATAAAATGACGAAAACAAGCTTATATTTGGCGATAAACTCGGCAAATTTTTTCATAGAAGCACTACCCCTGACGCGTCTTAGACGCAAGTGAAGCTATATCCTCGACTCTACTCCGTTGAAGTAGAATTTAGCCAGACGATGAATCAACTGGCGCCGCTCTTCGCCCCGGGTTTCCCGCCAGAAGGTCAGAAGTCCCGTCAGAAATCCGTCCGCAATCGTCTTTGCCAACATACGATTGCCCTTTGTGGGGCGGGGGAAAATGCCGAACAAAAACATTTCTTCCAGCCGCATTCGGATTCCGTTGTAAAATTGCGCGTATGCGGAGCCTTCGCTCTTGTCGATCAAAATCAGAAATTCCCGCCCGTAACGATCGGCGATATCGCTGATCGCCACACTGATTTCTTCGGCGAGACGGCGCAGGTCCGACACGTCGAAGGTCAAAAAGTGCTCATAACTTTTGGCTATAAATCGCGGGATCGCTTCGCTTGCCTCTTTGACGACGGCGTCAAACAAGGCTTCTTTCGACGCAAAATACCGATAAAGGTTGCCGATGGGAACTTTGGAGCCGACGGCGATCTTACGCATGCTGGCGCGGTAATAACCCGACCGTTCAAACTCTGCCAAGGCGGCTTCTAAAATCCGTTCTCTGACTTCCTCTTTTTGATATTGCATCGTTCCTCGAAAGAGAAATTGCGTTCTCTTTTTCTCCTTTTATTATATGAAAAACCCCTTCGGTTGTCAATGAATCCGATCAAGTTTTTCAGCTTTTTTTAATCTTTCGACGACGGTCTTTCCGCCGCCGAACGTTCAGAACCGTAAGACGGCGACTTTCAGATAAAGGGTTTCTTCCCCTGCCGCAAGACAGGGGTGATCCGCCCCCTGGAAGCGGTATTCCAACAAAACGGGCGCCCTGCCGACCGAAGCGGCGGCGTCCGACAACATCTTGAGAAACATGGTGGGCGAAACGTGTTGGGAGCAGCTGCAGCTGACCAGAATCCCCCCTTCCGCCAGCAACCGCATTGCCGCGGCGTTGACGTCGCGGTAGCCGCGCAGGGCGGCTTTGACGGTGTCTTTGGACTTCGTAAACGCGGGGGGATCGAGTACAATGACGTCAAACCGTCTGTTTTCGGCGCGGAACCGCCTGAGCGCGTCAAAAACGTCGCATTGTTCGGCTTGCACCTCCAGTCCGTTGGCGCGGGCGTTTGCGGCGATCGCCTCGACGGCGGCAGGGCTGATGTCCAATGCAAGCACTTCGCTTGCGCCGTGCTTTGCGGCGTTCAGCGCAAATCCTCCGACGTTGGAGAAGCAATCGAGGACACGCTTGCCTTTTACATATCGTTTGAGCGCGGCGCGGTTGTCCTTTTGATCGAGAAAATATCCCGTCTTTTGCCCTTCGGCAAGGCTGACGCCGATTTTCAGTCCGTTTTCGACAATCGTCACGGTGTCCGGCACGCTCCCGTACAGGACGCCTTTGACAAGCGGAAGTCCCTCTTTCTCCCGAACGGCGACGTCGCTGCGCTCATAAATTCCTTTGGGGCGGAAACGTTCGACCAGAACCTCGACGATTTCCTGCTTGCGGCAGTCCGTCCCGAGACACAAAAACTGCACCGACAAATAGTCCCCGTATTTATCCACCACGAGTCCCGAAAGCCCGTCCCCTTCTCCGAATACGACGCGATAGTTGTCGTCGTACCCCATCGCGCGGCGCATTTCGTCGGCGGAAGCGATTTTCCGACGGAAAAACTCTTTGTCGATCGTCTCCGATTGATCGCGGCTGATCAGCCGCACCAAAATTTTGGAGAGGTGATTGATATAGCCTTTGCCGACAAACTTTCCGTCGGCGGCGTAAACCGACGCGATCGAACCTTGCTTGTCTTTTCCTTCGATCGCGGCGACTTCGTTGGCATAAACCCAGGGATGTCCCGCCAAAAGACGGCGCTCTTCCCCCTTCTTCAGGCGAACGGTATACATAAATTACAGCTCCGATTTCTGCAACGCCGACAAACGGTCGAGATCGCTTGCGGCTTTGAGTTTTTTGAGAATCACCTCGATCACGCGATAGAGGTCGCCCCCCTCGCGGTAATCCGCGGGAAGACAAAAGTTGACGCGGTTATCTTCGAGCAGTTCGCGCGAAGCTCCCTTCTTGGGGTCGTCCGGGTGATAAACCCCGATCGAATGCCCGCCGTTTTCCTTGACCAGTTTCATACAGGGGATGTCGGTCAGGCTGTCGCCGATATAAATCAGATTGCGCGACGGGATGCGCCGCTCGTGCTCGCTCATACCGTCGTTGATCCGCTCGTCGGTATCGGCAAGGACGCCCTTGTTGATGCGGAACAGAAATTGCGTTTTATTGGCAAAATTGACGACTTGCGCCGGCCACAGCGGGCTTTTGTCGACGCGGTCATAATAATAACTCGAAGCGTAAATCTTGGTGAAGTGCTTGGCAATCGCACTCCCTTCGATCATTTCCTTGACGCCTGCCGAGATGATATAATGCTCGACCTGAATCCCGATTTCGTCGGCAAGGCGCGCGACGGCGTCAAACCACTCGGTAACGCCCGGAAACAGCTCGATTCTGCTGCCGATCCCGCGCAAATATTCCTTGGTCATCGGGATCCCCGCTTCCTTTGCCGACTTCAGCATCATATACATCGACGCGAGAATCTGATCGACGCCCTCTTCGGTGGTCAGCACGGCGGCTTTTTTCCAGAAGGTATCGGGATCGGTTCCGCAATCGGGGATAAACGTATACTCTTGCATATCCTTCGGCGAAAGGGTATGGTCGAAGTCGTAAATCAGTGCCGCTTTCGGCCGGTTGGTTTTGATCATTTCGGTCAGTTCCGTGACGCCTCCTTGCCTCTTTATTATATCCCGACCGAAGCAAAAAATGTCACGGCTCCTTATGAGAATGTGCAATCTTCGGGCAGATTGTAACGGTTGTATTTTAGCAAAAATTCCCCCGTTCCGTCAAGACGCCGGGGGAATACGCGCGGGTAAAAATTCCGAACGCTATCTGCGGTCGGGATTGGACTTGCGGACGCCGCGGATGAGATAATAATTCTCGTTGTCGGCAAGCTCTTCGATTTCGAAGAAGGGACGGAAGGCGACCGCCTCTTCGGTCGCGGGTCTAAGACGACGCGAAATCCGTTTGACGCCGGTGTGGCGGGCGTTGATTTCGGCGGCGGATGCGCTGTGAATGACGGCAAACGTTCCGCCTTCTTTCAGACAAGCGGCGACCTTGGCGGCAAAGGCGTTGCGGTCCATAAAATGCGGAAAGGCGTTGTATACGACGACGCGATCGAATTCTCTGCCGTGGAAGCCGTAAAAATCCAGCGCCATATAAGTGACGCGCGGATTTTTGCGTTTGGAACGCGCGACGGCAATCATCTCGTCCGCGACGTCGACGGCGACGACTTCGGCTGCGCCCAGTTCGAGGAGAACGGAATCGATCACGCCCGTCCCGCACCCGACGTCAAGAACGCGCTCCCCTGCGCGAACGCCCGAAAGGGCGACGAGTTGCTTCAGGCGTTCGGGCGAAACGCCGCCCTTGCTGTCCCAGTCCGCGGCGGCGGCATTGAAATAGGACTTACAGACGCTGACGTTCTTCAGCGAACCGACGCCCCAGAGATCGCGGCGATCGGGGACAAAAATTCCCGCCTTTTCGAGGGCGAACAGCAGTTGCGGAATGAGCAGAAGCTGTATCAGAATACCCGGCCAGGACAAGACGAAGGAAGCCGTCAGCCACATTTGGACGGAATATTTGCCGACGGACAAGATCAGACCGTTGACGACGCCCGAAACCGCGCGGCCGCAAAGCATCGCGACGATCAGGGCGAGGTAAAGATTGAGGGGCTGATATTTCGTGCGGATCAGACGGATCAGAATGCCCGTTGCAAACCCGTAGACGGCAAGCTCCGCCGCCATTGCGGGGAGGATGGTCATCGGCGGCATCCCCGTAGCAAAGGAGGACAGCACGGGCGTAATCACCCCGGCGAACGCCCCCAGTACGGGACCGCACAAAAACCCGCACAGCAATACGGGGATATGCATGGGCAGGAAGATATTGCCGCCCTTGGGGATGGCGTGAAACGCCATGGGCAGTACGATACCGACGGCGATCAGCACCGCGGTCAGAACAAGACTTTTGACTCTTTGCATAACGATAAAATAAAAGGTTACCCTGCTATGATTTCTTTGATGACAAACTCTCTGCCGGACAGAATCGTTTTGTCAAAACTTTTGCACGAAGGGCAATACCCTTCGTGCAAAACGACGTTGAATTCCGTTCCGCAACGATCGCACCGCGCCATCCCGGGGACGGTCTCGATCTCGAGTTTGGTGTGCGCAAACATCGGTTTGCGGTCGATCGCGGCGGGAAAACAGTCTTCGAGATAGCTCGGAATGACCAGCGAAAGCTCTCCGACCTGCAACGTAATCTGTTGCACTTCGGTAACGCCTTCGGCTTCGGCGATTCTGCCGACCGTTTTGATCACCTCGAACATCAGTCCCAGTTCGTGCATGTTATTCCTCCGCGCCGAAGGCTTTTTTGACGGCGGTGCCGACGATCTTACCGGCGCGTTTCAAGGCATAAGGCGCGACCTTAAGCGGAAGGGTTTCGAACTTGCCGGCAAAGTTGTCTTTTTCTTTGCGGAGCAGATGAATGGCGTCAAATTTGCAGCGCGTCGTACACAGACCGCACCCGACGCACATATACTGATCGACGACGACGGCGCCGCAGCCGAGACAGCGTTCGGTCTCTTTTTTGAGCTGCTCTTCGGTAAAGGTCAAGCGGTCGTCCTCGAAGGTACGGCGTTTGCGATCGGTATGCCCTGCCTGCTGACGGGGGGTGTTGTCGAAGCCCTGCACGACGATATTGTCTTTGTCGAAGGCGACATAATCGCGGCGGTCACGCCCGAGCACCAGACTCTGACCGGGCTGAACGTAGCGGTGAATGGAGATCGCCCCCTGCTTGCCTGCGGCAATGGCGTTGATGGCAAACTGCGGACCCGTAAAGACGTCGCCGCCGACAAAGATATCGGGCTCTGCGGTCTGATAGGTGAATCCGTCTGCCGCCGCCGTGCCGTTGCGGTTGACGACGACCTTGGCGCCGTCGAGCAAGCCGCCCCACTCGATGGACTGCCCGATCGAAAGCAAAACGGTATCGGCTTCGACGAAGGTGACGTCGCTGTCGTCGTAACGCGGCGCAAAGCGTCCGTTTTCGTCAAAGACGGAGAGACATTTTTTGAGTTCGACGCCCTTGACGACGCCGTTTTCGGTGCAAATCCGTTTGACGCCGTAGCCGTTGTGAACGACGACGTTTTCGGACTCGGCTTCGACGATTTCTTCTTCGTGCGCGGGCATCTGTTCCCGACTTTCAAGGCAGTACAGATCGACCGAAGCGGTATTCAGGCGAACAGCCGTCCGTGCGACGTCGATGGCGACGTTGCCGCCCCCGATGACGACGACCTTGCCTTTGATTTCCGCCGTCTTGCGCCCGAGATTGACGTCTTTGAGGAACTGTACCCCTGCGATAACGCCCTCCGCGTCCTCGCCTTCGACGCCGAGGCTTCTGCCGCCCTGCGCGCCGATGGCAAGATAAAACGCCTGATAGCCTTCTTCCCGCAGTTGTTTGAGGGTGACGTCTTTGCCGACTTCGACGCCCGTTTTGATTTTGACGCCGAGCTCTTTGAGAATTTCGATCTCGGCATTGACGACGTCGCGCTCCAGACGGAAGGACGGAATCCCGAGGGTCAGCATACCGCCGGGTACCGCTTCTTTTTCGAACACCGTGACGTCGTAGCCGTCAATTGCAAGATAGTACGCGCAGGAAAGTCCCGCGGGACCCGCGCCGACCACGGCGATTTTGTTGCCGTAATCGTGCATCTTTTTGGGGATATAGCGCGCGGCTTTGTCCAGATCGCGGTCGGCAATAAACTTTTTGATTTCGTCGATGGCGATGGGTTCGTCAATGTCCCCTCTCGTGCATTCCGACTCGCATCCGCGCGGACAGATACGGCCGCATACGGCGGGGAAGGGATTTTCTTTTTTGATCAGCTCGAGGGCTTCGGTATACTTCCCTTGCGCCGCCAGCTTGATGTAGCCCTGAATGGCAATGTGCGCGGGACACTTGGTCTTACAGGGCGCGGTTCCGCTTTCGGCTACGTCGGTACGGTTGACGCGATAGTCGGGATTCCAATCCTCTTTGCGCCAGATGTGATCGACGATCTTCTTCTCCTTCTTTTCGGGAACGGGAACCTTGGCGCAGAGTTTTTGTCCGAGTTTCAGCGCATTGGTCGGACAGGTTTCGACGCACTGACCGCAGGCGACGCACTTCTCTTTGTCGGCTTCGGCATAATAGTTGGACGCAATCGCTTCGGGCGCTTTGAACATCGTCGCAACCCGCATGGCAAAACACGAACACGAACAGCAGTTGCAGATCGCCGCGGTTTCGCCTTCGCCTTCGATGTTGGGCATCTGATGCATCAACCCGTTTTCTTCGGCGCGCAGAATGATTTCACGCGCTTCTTCCCGCGTGATCTGACGCGCTCTTCCCGTGCGGATATAGTACTCGGCGCCCGAACCCATCTGAATACACATATCGGTTTCGAGATGCCCGCACCCTTCTCCCATAATCCGGCGCGAACGGCGGCAGGAACAGTCCGCCACCGAAAAGATGTCGTATTTGTTGAGATAATATTCGATTTCTTCGATTTCGACCTTGTGCGGGTTGCCGTCGATCGCCTTCTGAACGGGAATGACGCGCATCATGCCCGTACCCATCGGCAAAACGGGTGCGACCGCCGCAATGCGGATCCGCGTATATTCTTCAAACGCCCTTGCGATCTGTGGATATTTTTCGCACTGCTTCTTGTTGTTGACCATCATCTCGAGGATGCCGGGGGCAAAAATCTGCACCAGGAATACGTCTTCGCCGTTTTCGGTGTAAACTTTGCAGACGCCGATTTCGGCAAGTTCCATCGCGATCTTGCGGACGTAATCTTCGGGTTTTTTGCAGCGCGCGGCAAGCTCTTTGACGGTGCGGGGCTTGCGAAGCCCCATTTTGAGCGCAACGTCCGCCTGCTCGTCGCTGACAACGCATTCGAGGGCGTAATATTCGGGGGCGTTTTCGTCGATTTTGTTCATCATACCGGTCAGCCCGCCGACCATTTTGCAGAGTTTAACGATTTTTTTTCTGAGTTCAGCCACGGTTCTCCTCCTGTCGGTTCCATTGTTTGACCTGCCGCTTGATCCATTCGGCAAAGCGATCGATCCCTTCCCCCGTCTTTGCCGAAATCGGAATGATTTCGATGGCGGGATTGAGTTTTTTGACGCGCGCCGCGCAGGCGTCGAAATCAAAATCAAAATAATCCGCCGCGTCGATTTTGTTGATCAGCAGTACGTCCGAAATCGTAAACATCAGCGGATATTTCAGCGGTTTGTCGTCCCCTTCGGGTACGCTGAGAATCATGGCGTTTTTGACCGACCCCGTATCGAACTCGGCAGGACAGACGAGGTTGCCGACGTTTTCGAGAATGACGAGATCCAGCCCTTCGGTGCCTAAATTGCGGATGCCCTGACGGGTCATATCGGCGTCGAGGTGGCACATGCCGCCGGTGTGCAGCTGAATGACTTTAGCCCCCGTCCCCGCGATCGTTCTGGCGTCGACGTCGGAGTCGATATCGGCTTCCATGATGCCGATTTTGAGATCGTCTTTGAGGGCGGCGATCGTCTTGGTCAGCGTTGTCGTTTTGCCCGCGCCGGGCGAAGACATCAGATTGAGCAAAAAAACGCCTTTTTGCTTGAGTTCGGCGCGCAAGGCGTCGGCGTCTTTGTTGTTGTCGGCAAAGACGCTTTGTTTGATTTCGATCACGCGAAAGGAATCCATAAAACCTCCGTGGTATAGAATATAAGCTCTTTTGTATCGGAATGATCGATTTAATCGTAACACGGAACCCGATCGATAAGCAAGAGGCAATCGACGGATTTGACAATAATCGACAAACTGAAAAAAGTGTCTATTTTCGCAGAGAAATTTATCGTGCGTCGGCGTCGAACGAAAGCAAAAACGCAAGGGCGTCGCGGTATTTGCGAGCGCGGGCGACATCGCGGGCGGTGGGCGACGGAATACGGGAGAGGTCGGCATTGTGACGGAGATCGGCGCATTTGACGGCGCGGGCAAGGGGATCGGGGGCAAGGCGACGGAGATAATCGCCGTAATCCTCCCCCTTTTGCCGCGTCAGCAGTCGAAGGGCGTCCAGCGCGCGAGGACCGATGCCGAGGGCAAGGAGATCGGCTTCGGTGCAGGCGGTATCTTCGAGTACGTCGTGGAGAAGGGCGACGGTGATTGCCGTTTCGTCCTCGAACGCCGCGGCAACGGCAAGAGGATGCTCGACATAGGGCTTGCCGCCCTTGTCGACCTGCCCCCCATGGGCGGCGGTGACAAACGCTTTGACGCGACTGATGAGATCGGTATCGGTCATAACTGAACCCCTTGCGCCTTGTCGCCTATCCGAGGGCGACGTCCAGGACCATCATCACCGCAAACCCGATCATAACGCCCCAGGTCCCGAGATGGGGATGCTCGGCGAGATGGGAGTCGGGGATCAGGTCCTCCGCCACGACAAAAATCATCGCCCCTGCCGAAAACGCCAAAAACCACGGTTGCGCCGCCGTCAACGCCGCGGCAAGGAAAAACCCGACCGTTGCCGCAATCGGCTCCACCGCACCCGACGCCGCGCCGTACAAAAAGGCTTTGAGGCGACTGCCGGTCACCTGCTTCATCGGAAGGGCGACAGCCGCCCCTTCGGGGAAGTTCTGGATCGCCATCCCGATCGCCAAGGCAAGCGCCGCCGCATACGCCGCGGTTTCGCCGATTGACTGCGCCGCGCCGAAGGCGAAGCCGACCGCAAGCCCCTCGGGGATATTGTGAATGGTGACTGCCAAAAACATTTTGGTCGGTTTGCCGAGGGCGACGCGCGGACCTTCCGCCTCGTCCGTTCCCTTGTGGATGTGCGGCACGATATGGTCAAGCACGACCAAAAACGCCCCGCCCGCCAAAAGACCGATCAGCGCGGGGACAAAGCTCCATTGCCCCCAGTCCGAAGCGCCCTCGATCGAAGGAATAATCAGGGACCAGACGGACGCGGCGATCATTACGCCGGCGGCAAAACCCAGCAACACGGTATTGACCTTTGGCGAAATTTCTTTTTTGAAAAACCAAACGACGGCACTCCCGAGGGTCGTGGATGCAAAAATGATCAAAAACCCCAAGATCGTCATAGCCGTATGACTCATAAACACCTCTTTGGCGCGCGGCAGAACCTACCCGAACGCAGCTTTTTATCGGATTGTAATTTATTATAGCACAACTACGCAAAGATTGTGCGATTTGACAAAACAAAATGATACACCCCGAGCTTGTCGGAACGCGTCGATCCCCCTCTGTTGCAAAGGGCGAAACACCTCTCCCGTCGATGTCGTCATCGAAAGACCCACCCGCCCCAAACAACGGGCATCTGCAAAATCATATTGGTAGCCACTGCTACAAATATAAACGAGATCGGAAGCAAACACCCTTGCTTGCCCCGGCAAGTCGCACGCGAGGGTTCAGAGAAGATCGGCAGAACAACAAGCTTCTCAAACACTATGGGGATCAGAGTGAGAAACAGAAAGGTTCAAGAAGTATATGGAATAACAAGCTTCTCAAACAGGAGGTGTTGCTCCTTATCGCCCGAAAGAGTTCAAGAAGTATATGGAATAACAAGCTTCTCAAACTAGTCTTACGACATGCAAAGCTTTTGTTGAGTTCAAGAAGTATATGGAATAACAAGCTTCTCAAACAGAAAGCGATTATTAAAACGCGCGCGGTTTGTTCAAGAAGTATATGGAATAACAAGCTTCTCAAACGCAGTCGTCTTGAGGCTGCTATTCAAAATTGTTCAAGAAGTATATGGAATAACAAGCTTCTCAAACCTCAAAAGTCGGCAATCGCGTCGGAAATCCGTCGATTGCGCCCTTTGGGGCGTTGCTTGCTATCCTTTCATATAATACACCGCTTTGTCCGTCGCCGTCAACAATCGTGCACAAATCATCGGTGACAATGACGTGCCGCTCCCCGTCCAGACGGGCGGGAAGGCTCCCCTCGATGTCCAGGAGCTCCAGCTGTAAGGCGCGGCAATGGCGATAAAACGCAATGACGTCTTCTGCCCCGAGCATGCGCCTGAGATGCACCGTAATCAACAGCTGTTGCGCCTGAACGGAGGCAACCACATCGGCGATGGTACAAAGTTGCTCCAACAGCCCTCCCTCTTGTCGGAAGCGGATGCCGACCGCCTTGAGAAGATCGGCGATTCCTGGTTCTTCCCAATCGACGGCGACCGAAAAATCTTCGCTAAGCTCCCGTACAAAGGCGCCGATCTGCCCCTGCAGGGCGTTGAGCGAGCCTTCGTCACCGCCCGCGACATAGTGCTGCTCCAGTTTTTTGCAGAACCGAGCCAGTCGTTTTTTGTCGTTGGGCTGCAAATTGCTGAGATCGGTCTCGACCGCGACTGCGGCGGACAGCGGAACCGCCTTGCCTTCTTTTAAGAGAACAAAGTCCCCGTCCTCTCCCTCCGCCTGTCGGCGCAGGTCGGTGACGACGCGGTACAGAAAGGCAGGGTTCTCGATCGTCCAGATCAAAGGATATCCCACCGCGGTGCAAAGGGGCTCCTCCAGTCCGACGTGTACCAGCTTCACAGTTCCACCAGCCGATCCATGGTGTCCAGCACCGTTTTTTGCCCTTCGCCGACCAGATACTCGATTCTGCCAAACTGATTTTCGGTGATCTCCAGCAATTCGACCAGCCCTTCGGGCGGCAGGTGACTGCGGACGCGGTCTTTGAGGGCGCGGCTCGACACATTGTTGACCACCAGCTTGGTATAGACCGATTTCTGCATCATAATGAAGCCGTTCTCCAACAAAAAGTGACGGAATCGGCTGTACTCCCGCCGATCTTTGTCGGTCTGCATGGGGAGATCAAACAGTACCATCAATCTCATAAAGCGATAATTCACCGATCTTATCGTGTGCCACAATCGGAATCCCGATTGCGCCCCCTCCTTCTCGCAAAACTTCGGTCACGTTGCGTACATACCCGCGGATTGCAACGTCCAGCGTCGTCTGCCGCCCCTCCCACTCCGCTTTGAGGTTGATGACGTCGGCAAGGCGGGAGCGGAAGTCCCCCTGCTCCGCTTTCAGCGTCATCACCCGCCGATCGACGACGACCCGGAAAGGCTCGACAAGATCGCAGGAAAGGTTGAAGGCGTTGCAGTCGTTGTCGTGGCGCATCCCCAGTTGGGTCAGATAGCCCGACGCCACGACCTCGCGGTTGAATGTCGACAACAGGACGGCATAGCCGTAATTCAGGCAGGCGTTGACAAAGCCCCCTTGCCGCCGCGACCGCTCCCCCAGCCAGCGGTTGAAGTAGACCTTGGCGGCATGCCCCTCCCGATTGGCGGGATCGCCCGCCTGCACTTCGGCGCGGTAGCGACGCAGCAACGCTCCCTCGGCGGCAAAGCCCAGTTCCTCCAGCACGGCGGCTTGCCCCGCGATTTTGGCGCGGATCAGCTCTCCCCACACATAGTCCTTGGCTTGCCGCGTCCAGGCAATCTGCTCTTTGTACCGCTTGGGCGTGTTGTGCGCACCGTAAAACGGCGTCAGCTCGGCACAGGGATTGTGCTTGTCGTCGCAGAAGACGACGTTGATCTTACGCCGCGCCAACTCGGCAAGGAGCGCCGCCGTCAGGGCGACGGCGGTACTCTCGACAATCAACGTGGCGATCTCGTCCAGATAGATCTTCTGCTCGATCTCTCCGCGGACGACGAGATAGTTGAGCCTGAGTTCCAGCTTGACGCGGGAGCGGACGATGACGGTGCGGAAGCCCATCAGACGCGGCGACGGACTTCGCGCAAGCCGCAGGGCGAGCGGTGGATCAGCGTGATCTCACGCCCGCTGATATCTTTGCCAAATAATATCATTCCGCAATGCGCGCCGTATCCTAACAGTGACAAATCGCACAGTTCGGCGTTGCACTTCAAAAACCGTACCGCCTGCAGTACCACCGCCATGCGGTCGGCAACCGGCAAGCCCACAAAGCGCTCCCGCCCTTCGGCAAGGTACTTTGCGATGGTCTTTGCCGCCGACAGACGCCGACAGACTTCCCGATTGAGGTGGGCAAGGATTGCGTCGTAGACGGCAAGGCACTCCGCCCCCGTCACTTGACTGACGTCGCCCAGGCGGTTGCGGACAATCCGAAGGGCGCCGTCCTTCTCCTCAAAGGCTCTGCCCTGCTTGCGCCATTCGGCAAGGCGCACCATCTCGCCGACAATCCGCGCCGTCTCTCCGTCGGGACACCACTGATAGGCATTGTGGAAAATAAATTGCTTTCCTGTAACTCCCGCGATCCGCAAGGGGTAGCCGTCGATCGTCATCAAGGACTTGATCTTGACTTTGGGTACCACGACCGTTGGATTCAGAAGTCCGTTTTCGGCAAGATAGGCGGTCAGCTTGACGGGGTCGTCCCCGATCCGTCTTGCCGCCAGGACGGGGATTGCTTCGATCGTCACAAGCTCTTTGCCCTTTTTCCCTTCCGACCTGACAATGGCAAAGTAGGCGGTCGGCGTCCCCTTATATCCCCCGTAGCGGCTTGCGTCGGCAAGGGGTCCTTTCTCCTTACGGCTCGCGGTGATCCCGCCGTCGGTCTTGGGATAAACGGTCTGGTCGTAAAACGCGCCTTTTTGGCAATATGTATAGCGCGTGACGATCATGCTGTTCTTGTCGTAATTCCGCTTGACTTCGGGGTAGGTCTTCTCCTTGCTCCACGCGCCGGGGATGTCGGCGTCATAAAGTTTGAGCAGATTGTATCGCCGCTGCGATCCGTCCTTGCGGTCGTAGAAGTACGCCCGGGGATTGCCGAAGCGGACGTCAAAGACGTTGCCTACGACGATGTTAAGGTAAGCGTCCCGTGCATGATGCAGGTCGTTGACCTCGCGGCACTTGCCGAGTTTGGCACGGTCGCGAAAGTCGCTGACGTTGCCCGCTTTGCTATAGACGACCTTAGTCCCCTCCTGCTCATACCGCCGCCGCATCAGTTCGGCAACGGCTTTTGCCGTCTGTCCCGTCTCGACGATCTGGCGGCTGATGAAGGAGCGGAAGTCCTCTTCCCCGAGTTCGGCAACGCGCGTCAGCAACGCGTACTTCTTGTCCCCGATCAGCTTCTTCTCGTGCAGGTACTTCCACAGCGCTTGCACCTTGGCACCGCGACAGCCTTCGGGCAAGGGGTATCGGTCGCCCTTGACGTGGTTGTTGATCTCTTTGCGGACAAGGACTTTGTTTTCGATACTGTCGTCCTTGACCAACGTGCGCGGGATGATGTGATCGACGTCATAAAGGCTGCTGCCCAGTTCTTCCAGGCGGATTTCCTCCCCCGAATACATACATCTGCCGCACTGGCGATAGTACAGGTACAGCCGCTCCTGCTTCAGACGGACTTCGCTTTCGTCCTTCAGACTGTGTTTCAGGTCGTCGTACTCCTTGACGTCCTGATATAGGGCTTGCAGCTGCTTGAGGCGGGACTGCGTCCGCTCTTTTTTGTTGTCGTCGCCCCGCGTCACTTCGACAAAGACTTTGTCGGGCGCCCTGCCGACGGCGGCAATGTATTCGTCCGCCATCTGCAACGCCTGCCACACCCCGCGCCGCACTTTGGGCGACACATACAGATCTTCGACGTCCTCATAGGACAGCCGATCGATGCCGCCCCCGTTTTCGGCTTCGATCGCCCGGCGGAAACCGTAACGCTCGTCAAACAGGATTTCGTTGAGGTTCATATTGGTCGCGTACAGCTCGCCGATGATCGTGTAGGGCTCGCCCGTCTCGGGATCTTCCCCGCCCGACAGCTCGCTCAAAAATTCACGCGAAAGCCGTCCGAAATCTTTGAATCCGCCCAGTGCACCGAGCTTCTTCAGATTGGCGCGCACGACCTCCAGCTCGCCGTACTTGCGTTCGATCAGTCGGCGGACAATCTTCTTGTCGGTGTTGAGAGTGTGCCACAGGATAAGGTCTTCGGCAAGATCGGGGACGCGGTCGACGGCATCGCCCAAAATATCCTTGAGAATCAGATAGCTGCTCATCGACGCGCTGAAGCTCTCTTCGGTGCCGCCGATCTTGGCGGCGTCGGCTTCGGCAGGCGTCATCAAGCCCTTTTCTTTCAGGTAGTTGCGGATGGTCTTTGCACTGACCTTCCGCACCTTGAGATAGACGTCGGTGTACAGTTGCTGCTTGAAGTTGACGTCGATGGGTTTCCCGTCGATCGTCAGCTTGTTGATCTGATTGAGAACGTTGAACTTCTGATACAAAATCGAATGTTTGGGCAACACGTCTTTGCCGTGCAGGTAACTGCACTTCGACGTCATGCGCCGCATAAACTTCTCGTTGCTGGCGGCGCGATCGACCATTTGGTCAAAGTTCCAGGGCGTAATCGCGCCGGGCTTGCGTACCGCCCAGGCGTTGCCGCCCTTGCCTTCGTGCGCGGTGTTGAGCGGTCCGACATAGTACGGGATGCGATAGGTCAAAATCGACGCGATCTTTTGCGCGGGCGTGACCCCGTCGTCCCCTTCCGCTCCGAATGCGGGGTACTGCCTTAGGAGATTGGTCACAATCTCCTTGAGCTCTTCCTCGTTGACCTGATAAGGGAACAACCCGTTGTCGGCGTGGAGGATCTTGGGCAAAAATTTGCCTTCTTCCAATTCCCCGAGCATCAGGGCGACTTCGGGCTCTTCGCATCCTTTCAGCGGCGCAAGCTCCTTTTTGAGAAACTTAAAAAAGTCTTCGGGCTTGCACTTCTTGACCGTCTGCTTCTCCTTGCCCATCGCGGTATGCCCGACGTAGTTGGCATAGTTTGCCGTCTGATCGCTTGCTTCGAGGATTTTGCGGTAGGCATCTTCGCCGAGGTGGGTTTTGATCGCTTTTTTCAAGACGGCAAGATCGCGTTTATGCTTGTCGTAGATTGCGATCATCGCGTCCGAAATCCGTCGGTGTGACCCGAGAATGGACTCAAACACAAAGTAATCGTGGACGGCTTTCAGCTTTTCGAGCAATTCGAAGTCGTCGCCGTAGGTTGCGGCAAGGGCGTCAAACTCCTCCTGCTTGATCTCGTCAAACGAAAAACTTTTTTCTTCCCGATACCGCTCGTCGCCGAACAGTTTGAAGGGACTGCCCTTACTGCCCAGCATCAACGCGACCGCTTCTTTCTGCGCCTCGCCGACAGCGCCAAGCAACGCGATCGCTTCTTTTTTCTTCTGCGTTTTGCCCCTTCGCTTATCCAGTCCGATCTCCTTGAAGGCTTCGCCTGCAAGCGGATCGAGCGTTCTGCCCTCTTCTTCGCGCTCGGCAAGCGCTTCGACTACCGCCGCGTAAGGCGCGTCAAAACTGCGCACTTCGCCGAGCGACTGCCCTTCCCGCAAAAAGTGTCCGCGATACTTGACAATATGATGCAGTGCCAGATAGTACAGTCGGAGATCGTACGCCTTGCCGCCCTCGGCAAGGGCTTTGCGCAGATGAAAGATCGTCGGATACGCACGATAAAAATCGACGTCGGTATAATCTTTGTCTTCAAACAGGGCATATTTCCCGAGCCCTTCCGACTTGTCGTCCGCCCACAGCGCGCTTTGGTTCAACCGCATAAAAAACAGCGGATCCCCCTCCATCAGCGGCGCAAAAATCGCCTGCAGCCACTCGATCCGCTGCCGACGGCGTTGATACCGACGCCTCAGCGTCCGCGCGGCACGACGCTCTTCTGCCGTTTTTGCCTCGTCAAACAGCCGTACCGCCCAGAGGTCCCGTCCCTTTGCGCGCAACAGGCGATACGTTTCGTCCGTGCATGCCATCCCGACCGAATTGGTCCCGATGTCCATCCCTAAATAAAATTTTTCCATCAATTTCTCCTTTTTGCCTTGACAGGCGGATTTTTCCGGTGTATCATAATAAATAGAATAACAAGCGTTCAAATACAAATTTATTCTAATCACTTGTCGCATTGGCGGCGCTCCCGTAAGGGAGATTTTTTTTGCCCTTTTGCTTCCCTTCTCGTTATTATGGAATGATTATATCATATTTACATGGGGCTTGTATACAAAAAGGTGTCGCACAAAAGCGACACCTTAAACGTTTTTTTCAGGCGTTTTGCCCGAACAGGCGATCCAAAAGTTCGTTCGCCTCGAAGGATTGATACGTTCGTACCGTGATGTGACGCATTTCGTCCTCCGCAGGATAACGGATGCGATAGGTATAAATTGCGGCGTTCTGCTCGACCGAATATCGCACCTCGATTCCGCGATACACGGTTTTGCTCGGGAGCGTTGCGTCCCGAAACGCGCTGTCCAGATGTCCCCGATACTTCCACGGGTAGCGATCGATGCGGAAGTCCTCGATCGCCTCGTCAAGGACAATGCCATCGAGGCGCAAGCCAACCGCTTCGGTTTTCTCGCCCGCCCCGTACGTCAATACCGAGCACGCAGTCATCAGGGTCTGCATTTCGATCGGAAGAACCGTGCCGCCGTATTGCGCGTGAAACTCCTCCTGCGACGCAATGCTGACGAAGGACAAGAGCGTACTGTCGCTGTAATACTCGCCTGCCGGGTCTTCCACCGAGGGTTGATCGGGTGGCGTCGCCGGCTCCTCTTTGGGGAGTAGTTGCAGGGGCAGTACCACCGCCGCGGCAACGACAAGAATCGTCATGCACGCCGCAAGCGCATAGCGCATACGGCGTGCGGAAGTTTTGGTCGGGCGCGAAGGCTCTTCCCCTGCGGCATGCAGGCGGTTGAGATCGCGCGAACGGTCGCGGCAAGGTTGCCGACGAAATTCCTGTATATAGTCATCGATTTTTTTCGGTTGCATCCCCTTGTTCTCCTCTTAGTTATTATGGCTTAGCTGAAATAAATGCTGTCGGCAGCGTCCAGCTCTCCGTATGCACCGACGCAGTACCAGTCCGAAGTCGACGAACCGAGTCCCGCTTCGACCCGCAGCATAATTACGGTGCGGAAGGGCGTCGAACCACCGTTGTAGAAGTCGATCTTGCGATATCCGAACACCTGCATAATGTGCTTGGCGGTATAGTGCGAATAGTAAAGGGTAAAGGCGTTGTTTTGATCGGAGTAGGTAGCAAACCCGTAATCGTCAACGTACAGCGACACCGTTCTGCCCGCGTCGATCTGGGCTTTGAGGGCGCTGAAATTGATCGTCGTGCCGCTCATAACGCTTGTATTGTGCATTGTATACCCTTTGCTTGACGCATAGCTGCGCAGACCGTTCAAAAAATCGGGTCGGGACGTCCCGTTCTGGACGCTGTTGGTCCCCATCCGGTTGTAAAGGTCCGCAATGACGTTTTGGATCGTAGACGAAACATACGTCATCGGCAAATAATAGTAATATCCCGTGCGTTGCATCCCGGGCGTAAAATTAGGAATCAGGCCGGTTTGTCCCTTATCGTAGAATCCGATCAGCGTGGCGCCCGCAACCGGTGCGCAAGCATTGGGGTAGCTCGTCATATTACCGTTGTAATACTTGGGGTAATTGTTGTTGTTGGGAATGGATTCGGTGATCGTGCGTGAGGTGTAGCGGATCGTCTCGCTCGAAGATCCTACCAAAGACAGCGTCGTCGCTCCTGCGCCGTAATATTGGACTTCGGCGGCATCGTCGGTTGCGGCAAACGCGGTGCCTAAGGTACCGATGCCGAGGGTTGCGACCATCGCGACGGCGACGATCAGAACAAACAGTTTGAGAAGATTGGGGGTTTTGTGTTTCATTGAGGACTCCTCCGTTGTAAATTTGAAGCGTAATCTCTTACCCTTCTACTTATATAACGCAGGAACGACGGGCGCTGTCTTGTCCTGATCGGTATTATTTACGATTGTTTTGCTCAAAATCTGATTCGACACGGGTTCCGGAGGTTGTTCGGGTTCTTCTTCCACCGCCCAGCCGTCCGCTTTCAGCCTTAAGGTAAGAATTTCTTTGACCTTGCGGCACAGGCGCTCCGCCTGCGCTTTGGTGCGACCGGTGTCGCGCGCGATTTCTCGCACCGAACGCTCGCGGTACACCATCAGCCAAAACACTTCGCGCTCGGCGTCGTTCATTTCCCGCGCCGCGCGGACGAAACTTTGCTTCAGCTCCATCTGCCTGATCGTCGTTTCGGTCGGATCGTACGAGCCGCATTCTTCAAACGCTTCGGGCTCGAACGGAATTTCCCTGCGGTCGGCGCGCCTGCAACGCGACTTTGCCATATTCTCGATGACCTTGATCAGGTAGGCTTCGCCGTTGCCCGTAAACCGGAGCCGGGCACAGATCGTATGAATCCGCATCCAAAAGTCCTGCACCAGATCGTCGGCATCCGCCGCAACTTTCAGATAGCGGTATGCAGCCAAAAACAGACGGTCTCCCATCAGGCAATGCAAGGCTTCGACTGCTCCTTTTTTCCCGCGACGGATTTCTTCCATCCGCAGGTTGATTTCCACGATTCTGTCCGACTTCAAAGGCTGCTTTCTCCTACGGAATTATCATAACGCAAAATTGTCGGAACCGTCAAATATTTGCTTCTTCTCTTTTATCTTATATATATAAAAAGAGCGCCGAGGCGCTCTTTTTTTGGCAATCCGAAGATTATACGCTCCGCTTATCGTCCGCTTATCGTCCGATTTGCGTGGTCCGCGGCGACTTTGCGTTTTATCCGCGAGAAACGATATAGTGCATCTCGGCTCCGTCCGCACCCGTGACCGTCAGAACGGTTACGTCGCCGCTTGTTTCCGCGACCATCGCCGTCGACGAAAGATTGACGTCGCTGAAAATCACGGTATCGGACGTGCCGTCCGTCAGCTTATATCCGCCGCTTGCCGTGACGCTCAGATAATATCCGCCGTTGACCGCGGCAAACTTCTCCTTGCTTTCGGCACCCGTGCGGAGATTGCGGGCATAGAGATAGGTTTCCCGCACCACCGAGGTGTCGGGTTGCGTCACCTCTTCGGTTTTTCGATAATACAGTATGCCGTTGTCGCTGACCCGCGCATTGGTCATTTCGCTCGTCAGACGGAAAACGACCTCCTTCTTCTCGTTGAAGTAAACACCGTTGTCGCTTGCAAACAATCCGTTTCCGACATAAGAAATATAGCTGTTTTCGATGAAGTTACTGAGCTCTTTCTTGTCGCCGTACACTTTGGTTTCCGCCCCGTTACCGACCAACACATAGGATCCGTCCACCGCAAGGAACTGCGCCCCGGGCAAAAGTTCCTGCAGATCGACATAGACTTTGAGTTTTTCATTGAACGTCTGCAAAAAGACTTGGGCGCCGAGATATTTTTTACTGCCGATTTTTTGTACTTCGAGCGTCGCGTACTCGGTCGAAATCGCCTGCACGCGGTCAACCAGATAATCGAAGTTCATCCCTTTGACCTTGTCTTTTTTGACGTCGTAGCGTTTGGTCACCAGACGGTAGCGACTTTCCACGCCCGAAGAAGCGTCGATAAAGTCGTATTTGTTGCTTTCCTGATGGACGCGGTAAGCATATTGAATATATAAATAATTCTTGACCGACCACATCGTAAAGTCATCCATCCCGACTTCGGCTTCCGCCATCGCCGCCACGTCGACGATGCGGATCAATCCGCCTTCTTTGTCGTAAACATAAAGATATGCTCCGCCCGCACTGCCGAAGGCGATATCGTAGTCTTCGAGTTCCAAAAACGCTCCCCGATGCGTCAGCGGCTGATAGTCGGCATTGACCGAATAGGTCACTCCGTTGCCGTCGGCATCCAGCGCGTACACTTTGCCGTCGTCAAACAGCAATTCGCCCGTTTCGCCGTTATAGCGCGCGGGCGTTTTGACCGAGGCGATCAGCTCGGCTTTGCTGCCGTAATAATTGTAAGTCGTTTTTCCGTCCGTCCCCGCAACGGAACCATAATAAATTCCGTCCGCAACTTTGATGTACGGGGTGTTTCCCGATACAAACGTTTGCGATTTGGTCGCGTAAAGTCCGTATGTGACCAAGCCACTGTTGACTTTGCTGACCGACAAAACGCCCGTGCCGTCAATCGAATTGACATTGTAACCGTTGATCGCCTGCGCATAATCGACAACGGTAACAGGATTCCGATCGTCCGTGCCTTCCAGCAGCTTTGCCGTCTGTTTGCTCGCTTTACAGCCGGTCAGCCCGATCGCAAGCGCAAGAACGGTCAGAACGCAAAGCGCAATCATGACAACTCTTTTTTTCATGGGACACCTCCTTTCGTCGTGCTAAAGCACTTTTCTATATTATACGACAACTTTCGACGGAATGCAAGACGGGATGTGAAAAAACAAGGAGGCTACCGCCTCCCCATACAATCAATCCGATCATTATTTGCGAAAACGGGAATCCTAATATAGAATTTAGGATTCCCGTTCGTGTCGCTTAAAAAATTTATTTTTTTATCGGTTGTCGGCTTCTTCTTGCAGCATTTGTCTGACGTCAACGTCTTCGGCGCTTCTGCCGAGCGTCTTTGCCATCTCGGCGACTTCCTTTTTGCCGAGGTTGTAAATCAGCAAAAACGACACAAGCATCACCACCGCACCGATCAGCATCAGCCCGACCGACATCCGCACCATGCGTTCCGATACGCCGGGGAGTTGGTTGCCGATGGGATTTGCCTGCGGATTGTAATCCACCGCCTGCATACACAAAAGCGGCAGCGACAAAGCTACCCCTTGCGAAATCTTGCGGAACAGACTGTACATGGCATAGATACTTCCCTCTTCCCGGGTGCCCGTCTTGATCTCCTGATAATCGATGCAATCGTTGACCATCGCCCACGCGATCAGATTGAACATGCCGCCGCCCAACTGAATCACCATCAGACCCGCGATATAGATATACGAACCCGTTTTGTCGGCGGGAACGGGAACGATCAGCATAACGATTCCCGCAACGATGCTGAGCGCAAACGGAACGCCGACGGCGTATTTTTTGCCGAAGCGGCGGACGAGCTTAGCGGTAAACGGGATAAAGAACACCATCGGGAGATAGGTCAGAATGCTTGCCACCGTCACCATGGTTCCCGCGTCGCCGAAATGCACTTGGAACAACCACTTGGTCGTCTGCGTGCTGGACATCAAAAAGACGATGGACGCAAACGTGGCAAGGCAGAGCGCAAGAAGAGGACGGTTGTGCAAAAAGCCTTTGATGGTTTTGAAATAGTTGAATCTTTGTCTGTGTTCGACGGGAACGACGACGCGTTCGGTCGTCATACGGATACAGAGCATATAGGCGACAAACGCAATCGCTCCCATTCCGAGTCCGATCCAGATCAGCCGGTCGCCGATAATGTTGTCGTTTTGATCGTATACCAAAAGAGGCAGAAGCATACAGATCGCACCGCCGATCGCCGCCCCGATGCTGCGCCAGGTCGACAGTTGCGTCCGTTCGATGGGATCGCCCGTAATCGCACTGCTCAGCGCGCCGTACGGCACGTTGAGGAAGGTATAGCAGACATCCCACAAAAGATACGTCACGATGCAGACTGCGATTTTGACCCACGCCGCGGCGTCGGGAATGGGTAAAAACACCAACGCGCCCGACACGATCAGCCCGATCGATCCGATTTTGATCCAGGGCTTGAACTTGCTTTTGCCTTTCCCGATACGGACGGCATCCATAACGCCGCCCATGATCGGATCGTTGATGCCGTCCCAGACCTTGGTCAGAATAATGATGACAGCCCACGCCGCCGTCGAAATACCGATGTATTGCGTATAAAAATCGACCATGAACGCCGAAATCAACGCAAAACTCATATTGCATCCGAAATCGCCGAAGGCGTATCCTATTTTATCTTTCCAACCGAATTTGGGAAGAGCGGTTGCGGAATTGGCGATAACGTTCGGTTCCATTGAAAGCACCTCTTTCAGCGTTTATTTTTTGATCGTTTGCAGATAGCGTTCGGCATAATTGACCATTTCGTCGTTGAGTTTGACAAACGGCAGTTTGAGCAACGTGCGGACACGGAAAGGACGAAGCAGACCGATCAGCGGACTGTTTGCCTTTTTGCCCGCAAACTTGGCGATCAACGCTTTGATTTCGGCATTGTCCAGAAGATCGCCGACCTTGTCGTTCAGACTGAAACAGGTCGGATCGTATTCCCCTTCCTTCTCGTTGAACCAGTTGCGTACCATGCTCGGTTCGCCCGACGGCAAACGGTAGTCGGCGGGCGTCTCGCTTACGCCTTCGATCGTCACCTCGTCACGGCAATCCCCTGCGGCAACCGTCACGACGTTCTCGCCCGCGGCAATCGCAATCCCCGGGAACACAAACACCTTGTCGCCTTTTTGCGTCATCTCTTTGCCGCCCGCCCGAAGCGTCACTTCGGGCAGATTGCTGTATACCTTGATCGTCGTTTCGCCGATCGGACGCTTCGCGTATCGCCGCCCGGCAAGATAGACAAACGGTTGATCCGACCAATAGGCTTTGTATAAATAGAATGCGTCTTTTTTCAGTTTTCGGTCAAAGGTCACCAGCCCCTTGTTGTTGCGTCCTCGTACCCCGCCTTCGTTGCGCATCGCAGAGCCGAAATCATACATATTCCACACAAAACTGCCCCACATCCATTCGGCGGCATTGATACGGGTAATATAGTTTTCGTGGTACTTCGCCTGATACCCTTCGCTGTAATCGCCCGGGACGGGATCGTCCCCTTGATATCGCACGATGCCTTCGGCGCCGTATTCGGACAGACACAATTTTTTATCGGGGTTCGCGGCGCGCCACTTTTGGAGCCAGCGATCGAGATCTTTGTACGTCCCCGCATACCAGCCGAAATAATGATTGTATCCGACGAGATCGGTAATCGCGTTAAGTCGCGAATCGACGGGACACATCGACACCTGGGCTATCGTCGTAAGGCGGGAAGAATCGAGGCGTTTTGCCAGCGCGTTGAGTTCGACCAGCGCTTCGTAAAGACCTTTGGGTTCTCCCCCGATCGTCAGCTCGTTGGCAATCCCCCAACAGAAAATCGACGGGTGATTGCGGGCTTGCGTAATCAGCTCGGTCAGTTGCGACTTGGCGTTTGCCTGCCGCTTTTTGGAAAAGCGCGAAATCACCGGAACTTCCGCCCAGACCAACAATCCTTTGCGGTCGCACAGGGTATAAAAATCATCGTTCTGTTGATAGTGCGCAAGCCTGACGGCATTGGCGCCGACCTCGAGGATCAGATCGACGTCTTCGGCATGCTCTTTGAAGGTAATGGCATTGCCCATGTTTTCGCGATCCTGATGGCGCGATACCCCTTTGAGTTTCAGCGGTTTGCCGTTGAGGTACAGCCCCTTCTCCGCGTCGACCTCGATCGTCCTGAACCCCGTTTCGACCTTAACTTCGTCCTCTTCGAGCCGACAGACGACGGTATAGAGACAGGGATTTCCCACCCCCTGCCACAACACGGGATCTTTGACTTCCAACACCGTCTTTCCGCTGACGGCAGGAACGGTAACTTCCTGCAAGACCACGCCCGCGGCATCGGTCAATGCAACCGTCATTTTGTCCGAAGCCTCGGTTCCGACTACCTTAACATCGATTTCGAGCATCCATTTGTCGCCGTTTTTGATGGGCGCCACAAATACGCCTTTGCCGTTTTCGGTCACGTCGAAGTGCTTTGCCGGCAGGCGGATCAGATTGACGCCGCGATACAGCCCTCCGTAAAACGTGAAGTCCGCCATCGTCGGATATACCGTTTCGTCCGCGGCGTTGCTGACTTCGATGACAAGTTCGTTCTGCGCTCGGACAAGCCGCCCCGTCAGATCGACGTAGAACGCCGAGTATCCCCCGCGATGCCTTGCCGCCTCGACGCCGTTGACAAACACCTTCGCAACCGAATTGGCGGCGAGCACTTCGAGAAAAACCGTCCCGTCCGTCCCTTCCAGTTGTTTGCGATACGTTGCGCAATCGCGCACATAACCGTTTGTCCCGTCCTGCCCGTCGAGATTGTTCCAGGTATGAGGAAGATCGACGGTTACCGTACCGTCACTGCCGCTCGGCGTAAACGCCCAGCCTTGATTGATGCTTTGGATGCTTCGCATAACAAACTCCTTACAAAAGAGTACAAAACTGAATTTTGTTTCGCTTTTATTGTACCCGTTTTCCCCACTGCCGTCAAGAGGGGTTTTGCCCGCGCGATGCCCGAAGCCCGTAGAACGGCGCAAAAAAATCTCCGTCGCGCATACCGCTGACGGAGATACCGATTTCCGTACCGAAAAGTACTTTATTCCCCTTTATCCGCCTCTTCTGTCGGGGGTTCAATCGGTTTGCGACCGACCGCTCCATGCCTTTTGGTCAACGCCGCCGCGATTTTACGATCGGCAAACACCGTCAGTCTGCCCAGACCGTAAAACGCCGCCGCAAGCGCGGCAACCGTCAGCACGACATAACCGCCCAAGAGATCGACGTCGACGAAGGGATACGGATATCGCGTCGATCCGTAAAGGGGTGCGCCGAGATCGGCACGCACAAAAATAAAGACGGCATACAAGACGGGATAAATCAGCCAAAGAAGGGCGGCGTTGGGGCGAAGTTTACCGTGCGGCACAAACAAAATCCAGTCCGCAAGCGCCATCAGCGGGATAACCCCGTGCACGACGTAATTGCCGATCGTCGTCAGGACGGCAATCGTCCCCGTGTTGCCCATACTGAATTTCTGCCACGAAAGAAGCGCCCAGTACCCGACAAACGTAATCATAATATAAAACGTGATTCCGGCATGCACGACGGGATTGACGCCGGCGACCTCCCCGATTTTGCCCTCTTTCGCCATCTGTACGGCGGAGCGGACGGCAAGCACGAGAAACAGCAACACGGTAAAGACGTTGGTCTGCATCGTATAATATACCGCCATCAGGGCGGGAGAACCGCCGATCGTCATGACGACGATCCCGAAGATCCCGATGAGCGACGCGGCGATCCGGAACATCAGCGCAAACAGGCGATTGCGGGACAAAATCATATTCTTTTCCTTATGTAGCGGGATAAAGTAACTATATTGTACAGGAAACGGGTCGTTTCGTCAAGGGGGAGTTGTTCCCGCGCGGTTGACAAAGGGGCACGACAAGGACTATGATGAAAAAAACGCTTCGGGAGGTTCCTATGAATCCGAACAAAACCGCCATCCTTGTCGTCGACATGCTCAACGACTTTGTCACGGGCGCGCTGAAGTGCGACCGCGGACTTGCCATTGTTCCCGCTACGGCACGCCTGCTTGACGGAGCGCGCAAAAAAGGCGTCCCCGTCATATTCTGCAACGACGCGCACATCAAAGGCGTCGATCACGAACTCAAACTTTGGGGCGATCACGCCATTGCCGGAACCGAAGGCGCAAAAGTTATTCCCGAACTCAATCTGTCGGAAAAGGATTATGTCGTGCCGAAACGCCGTTACAGCGGCTTTTTCCGTACCGATCTCGAGCTTCTGCTCCGCGAACTCGGCGTCGAAACCGTCATCATGACGGGGCTCCACACGCATATGTGCGTGCGCCATACCTCCGCCGACGCCTATTGCTTAGGATACGAAGTCGTCGTCGCCGCCGACGCAACCGACAGCTTTACCGAAGCCGATTATCTTGCCGGACTCGACTATCTCAAAGCCGTCTACGGCGCAAAGATCGAAACCGTCGACAGTCTGCTTGCACAGTTCTGACGCCGCCATAGCGCCCTCTCCGCGCGCCCTTCCGATTGGGGATGGACAACCTCCCCGCCTTGTGCTATACTGAAGTCAAACGGGAGGTAATTATGGCATTTTATATCGATTCCGACCGCTGCGTCGACTGCGGCTACTGCAAAACCGTTTGCCTGTTCGGCGCCGTCGAAGAGCGCAAGCTCGACGACGGACGGTATGTCTTTGCCATCAACGACCGCTGTCACGGCTGTGCCCAGTGCGCCGAAGGCTGTCTGGTCGGATGCATTCTGCCCGCCGAAGGTCACCGCCCCATCGCCGAAGTCACCATCGACCCCGCGCGTTGCAACGGTTGCTCCCTTTGTCACCACATTTGCCCCGCGTTTGCCGTCGAGGGCGAACTAAAAGTATCGTTTCACATTCTGCAAGAGCGTTGCATCCACTGCGGTCTGTGCGCTTCGCGCTGTAAGCAAAAAGCGATCGACGTCCGCTACGCACAATAACGATATCGTTTTTTCGGGCAATAAAAAACGGGAGTTCGGACTCCCGTTTTCCGCTTTACGCGTTGTCGTTGAGTTTGAGCATAACTTCGCCCTGCTTCGCCTGGCAAAGCGGACAAATCTGAAACGCTTCCTTCCCCTCTTCTTCGTAGCCGCACCCCGAACACTTCCATTTGACAACGTGATCCTTCTTGTACAGCGTGCCGCTTTTCATCTGCTGATACAGATCTTGGAACAACAGACGGTGACAGTTTTCGACCTGTCGGACGTTTTTGTAAAGCCCCGCGATGTCTTTGAACCCTTCTTCGCAGGCAATCTTCTCGTAGGTCGCGTAAATTTCGTCGCTCTCTTTGCCTTCGTCCTCTGCCGCAAAACGCAGGTTGTCGAGGAGATTCCACTTTTCCTTGAAAGGATAGCCCGCCGAAATATCGATGTTGTCAATCGTACCGCTGCAGGCGGTCTGGATGAACGAGTAGAACATTCTTGCATGATTGAACTCGTTGTATACCACTTTGTCGATCAAATCGGCAAGCGCTTTGTACCCCGCTTCCCTCGCTCCGTACTCGATAAAGCGGTACCGCACCATTGCTTGACACTCTCCGGCATACGATTTTGCCAGATTCTGATAAGTTTTGCTGTCGATCAGTTTCATATTAACCTCCGGTCTTGGAATACGCATTAGTATTGCCGATCCCGCGTCGTTTATACGCCCGGAGCGGACAATCTTGACAGAATTCCGGCGATCCATTATAATATAACCAAATAAATCTAACCCGAAAAGGAGGATTTGTATGGATCAAAAATATCAAGCGCTTTTTACCCCCTGGAAAATCGGCAACCTCGAAATCAAAAACCGTATCGTCATGTGTTCGATGGGCGGAACCTGCCTTTTCGGATTTGCCGAACCCAACCACTGGGACAAAGAAGCAGCCCGTCTTATCCTCGAAGTCGCAAAAAACAACTGCGGTCTGATTCTGCCGGGCATCGCTCCCATTCACGATCTGGTCGGCAGCAAATGGCTGTATCAGGGCGAACGAAAATTCAAAAAACTTAAGGAATTCATGGACGAAATCCACAAGACCGGCGCAAAGCTGTTTGTACAGATCACCGCCGGCTTCGGACGGTCGTTTGCCGTCAGCGGTCTGACCGAAATGGTTCACACCAATCCGCTTTTGCGCGGGATGCTCAAACCCTTCATCAACGTTGACCGTCTGACGATGGCGCCTTCCGAAGCGCCCAACCGCTGGTCGGACAAAGTGACCAGCCGCGCCATGACCCAAAAAGAAATCCGAGATATCGTCGACGGATTTGCCCTGGTTGCCAAAAAATGTAAAGAAGCCGGCGTCGACGGCGTCGAAGTGCATGCCGTACACGAAGGTTATCTCCTCGATCAGTTCACGCTCCCCTATGTCAACAAGCGGACGGACGAATACGGCGGAAACTTTGAAAACCGCTACCGCTTCGCCGTCGAAATTCTCAACGCGATCAAAGCCGCCTGCGGCAAGGATTATCCCGTATCCCTGCGTTACTCCGTCGTTTCCAAGACCAAAGACTTCCGTCTGGGCGCGCTCCCTTGCGAAGGCGACGACTATACCGAAGTGGGCAGAGATCTCGAAGAAGGCATCCGCGCGGCAAAATATCTCCAAGACGCGGGCTATGATATGCTCAACTGCGACAACGGCACTTACGACGCCTGGTATTGGTCGCATCCCCCGATGTACATGCCCCAAAACTGCAACTTCCGCGAAGCCGAACTGGTCAAAGAAGCGGTCGATATTCCCGTCGTCGTTGCGGGACGCAACGAGCCGGATTACACCGCGGAGAAGATTGCCTCGGGCAAAATCGACGCCATGGGCGTGGCGCGGCAATTCCTTGCCGATCCCGAGTGGATCACCAAGCTGATGGAAGATCGCGTCGACGATATCCGTCCCTGTATCTGCTGCCACAACGGATGCTTCAATCTGTCCAAATACGAAGGGACGCCCAACCTGCAATCGCTTGCCGAAACCAAAGCGATGTGCCGCTGTGCCGTCAACCCGATCTCGATGAACTCCCGCAAGTATCACATCACACCGACCGAAAATCCCCGCAAATTTGCCGTCGTCGGCGGCGGAATCGGCGGAATGGAAACGGCACGGGTTCTCGCAATGCGCGGACACAAAGTCGAACTCTACGAAAAGACGGGCGAACTGGGCGGAGTATTTATCCCGGCGGCGTCCTTTGACTTCAAAGAGAAAGACCGCGATCTTATCGCCTGGTACCGCAAGCAGCTTGCCGATCTCGGCGTCAAAGTTCATCTGAATACCGAAGTCAACGACGTCAAAGCTCTCGATGCCGACGAAGTGATCGTCGCAACGGGCGCGACGGCGCGCAAGCTTCGCGTCCCCGGCGCCGAAAAGGCGATCGAAGCGGTATCGTATCTCAACGACCGCAGTCAGGTCGGCGAAACCGTCATCGTTGTCGGCGGAAGCCTGACGGGGTGCGAAATCGCCTACGAACTCTATCTGAGCGGCAAAAAACCCGTTATCATCGAGATGAAAAACGATCTGATGGCGGCGCCCGGCATCTGTCTTGCCAACACCTCCTACCTCAGAGACTTCTTCAAACTGAAACAAGTCCCCGTATATCTCAATTCAACCGTCAAAGAAATTACCGACAAAGGCGTCGTTGCCGTCGATCGGAGCGGCAAAGAAACAACGATCGCCGGCGACTCGGTGATCCTTTGCGTCGGATACGTTCCGCAACCGTTGGTCAAATCCAAAAATCTTGTCGGCGACTGTTACGAAGTCGGCAACATTATGACGGCGATTCAACGCGCGTGGGACGTCGCAATGGCAAAATAACACTTGTTTTTCAAAACGAAACGCCCTGCTCCGGCAGGGCGTTTTGCTTTTCGATCGGTTTACGCTTTTCGTCAGACCCTTTCCTATCCCAAGCGATCGACGCCCGCTCGGTCAAAGACGCCGCAGCAAGCGATGTTTTGCCTCCCGATCGCCCGTCGGAACAGCCGCACGGGATTGAGATACCACCGCAGGATATGCTTGCGATCGGACAACACGACAATTTTCTTTGCCCCCATCGCCGCCGCGATCGGGACCGAAAACAGCGCGTTCTGTCGGGTGGTCAGACTCTCGCTTTCCTCTTTCAGCAATCCTTCCTCCGTCCCGCACGCAAGGAGATAGTCTTTCATCGCTTTGCTCTCGGGAATTCCGCTTGCTTTGTTGGCAACCCCGCCCGACAAAATTACCTTCCGCGGCTTTAAGCGTTCGATGGCGTAACGCGTCAGCTCCAGCCTCTCTCTGAGGCAGTCCGTCATGCTTCCGTCATCGTTCAGGCGATTGCCCAGTACCACTATAATCATATTTACCCTCCCGTTCGGTTGTCGCAATACATTTTTACGCTTTACGCGCAATGCCGAGTTCTTCCGCCACTTCCTGCAGGCGTCGGATATCCTCTTCGATTTGCTTGCCGTTCGTGTCCGGCGCAACGTTGACTACCAACAGATTCTGCCGCTCGGTCAACAAGCGGTATTTTTCCACGATAAAATCCTTCTCCACCGGCTTGTCCGCCGCGTATTTGCTGTCCCAGAACCAGTTGTTCA
Organism: Candidatus Stercoripulliclostridium merdipullorum; assembly: GCA_018713745.1. Classification (GTDB taxonomy): domain Bacteria; phylum Bacillota; class Clostridia; order Christensenellales; family DTU072; genus Stercoripulliclostridium; species Stercoripulliclostridium merdipullorum. The sequence goes on from DVOH01000028.1 coordinate 32,384, forward strand.
TATTCCGGATGCAAATCGTCGCTTCAAACGGTAAATAATAAAGTTCTCCGTCGTGCGCATACAGTTTCGGGTCGTCTTCCCGTGTAAAATGCGGATCGAACAATCGGAAGTCGCTCGGAAAATATTTGATCGGCATCCCCTCCCGATACCGCTCGGGCAAATACCGATTCGACGGCTTTTTGCGCCGTGGATTGCCGATCGTTGTGTTGACCGCAACCGCGCAGTCGGGCTGTAACGTATGCACGAGGTCATAGATTTTGTCAAGATGCCATCGCTTCGGACGCTTGTCCCAACCGCCGTCCAGCCACAATTCCACCACCTTGCCGTATTTGCCGCCCAACAGTTCGGTGAGCTGTCGGCACATATACTCCGTGTATGCCGCATCGTCCCGATAACACCGTTCGTGGCGGTCCCACAGCGAATAGTACAGCCCGAGCCCGACGCCGTAGCGCGTGCACGCCTTGGCGACTTCCGCAACAACGTCTGTCGTGTTTCCGCTGTTGTTGACCCCGTAATCGGTATATTGGGTATCCCAAAGGCAGAATCCGTCATGATGCTTCGTGATCAGGACCACATAGTTCATCCCCGCTTCGTAGGCGTTCCGTACCCACCCGTCCGCGTCGATCGCGGTCGGCTTGTACCCCGACGCCGGCAACGTCCCGTCCGACCACTTTTTGTCAAAAAACGTATTGATCCCGAAGTGAATAAACATGCCGTATCGCCGCGCAATCTGCGCTTGTTGCACAGGATTTGGCTTTGTGGAAGGAAGCAATCGTTTCATATCCGCATCTCCTTTGCTTTATATTCATTATAACATACCTTCCGCTTCGGCGCACGGCAAATTTTTGCCCGTCAAGCACAATCGCTCGCCTTCGGTGACGCCATCCCAAGCCTTGACGGATTGACAGATCGACGACCGCCCGATATAATAAATACGAATCGGTATAAGGAGATTTTTTGATGGCTGCTTTGCGCTCTTTCTTTTCCCGTAAATCCGTCTTGCTGACGGTTTGGATGTTTGCTTCCGTTGCCCCATGGCTGTTTTATATCTGCCGAACGGGTCAGGTTTTTATCGACATCGTGCTGTTTAAGGGGTTTTCTTCCTCGCTGTTCGCCCTTATGATCGCATCGGCAATTTCAGCCACCGTTCTCGCTTTTTTGCGGATTCGCTCTTCCCGCCTGAAAGACGCAAGACTCCTCCCTTCCCCCTTCCTCGGTTGGAGTGTGGCGTCCTTTGTTTTGACGTTTGTCTTCACCGTCGTCTGGATTGCCTCGCTTGCCACGATGGGCAAAGAGTCCTCTCCCGTCGCACTCCGCATGCTCCTTCCCACCCTGCCGATCGGCGCAGCCGTCATTGCGGCGGTGTTTTTCGCGCTGTTCTTTCCCGCACTCTCTTCCCCCAAACTCCGCACGGCAATCGCCGTCGTCACGATTGCCGCTTTGCTCTTCGGAACGATCGGCACCCTTTATCCTCTCAGCAAATTCCGCTTTCTTGCCGATCCCATGGTTCTCGATACCGGAAAAGGCTACTCGATCGTCTTTGCAACCAATACTTCGGGCACGGGCTTTGTCCGATACGACTACGGCGGAAAAACCTATACCCTTTACGACACCGACAACGGCAGAAAAGAAAACGCTCTCATCCACAGCGTTTTTGTTCCCTACGAGCATCTCGACGGCAATGCCTACACCGTGGGCGCAACCCGCGTGATTGACGAACTCAGCTACGGCGGCACCAACGGCAAAACCATTGTCAGCGACATCTACCGTTTTTCCGAACGCAATCGGAACGACCAAACGACTTACCTCTCGGTATCCGATTGGCACACGTTTAACGACCTTGCCCTCCGCACGGCATCGCTCCGCACGGAATATGACGGAATCCTCCTGCTCGGCGACGCTTTGCCGGGACTGCAGTTTGAAGAAGAAGCGGCGGAATATATCGTCAAATTCGGAGGAGATTTGTCGGGCGGAACGATCCCGGTCGTATACGTCCGCGGCAATCACGAAACGCGCGGGGCATACGCCACCGAACTTTCGGGCGCACTGGGGTTGGAAAAATTCTATTATACCGTCGAAACCGACGCCTGTCGTTTTGTGGTACTGGACAGTGCCGAAGACAAAAACGACGACCACCCCGAATACGGCGGAATGACCGACTACACCGCCCACCGCACACAAATGGTCGAGTGGCTGGAAGGACTGACTCCCTCCGAAAAACCGACGGTCATCCTAAGCCACGCCCCCGAAATCTGCATTGAAAACGATCTCCGCGCGCGTGCGTTTGCCGCGATCGAATCCCTCAACGCCACGCTGATGGTCAGTGGGCATTATCATGTTGCGGAGATGCGCAAAGAAAACGATCTCGATATCCTGCTCGACGGCGGACATAGCGGAAAATCCTTTGTCGCATCCGCCCTGACTCTGACCCGGACGGGAATCGGGATCGAAGCATGGAACGACAAAGGGACCACCGTTCTGACCCACACAATCGACTACCGTACCCCCGCTGCCGATTGCTGAAACACCGACTTAACGATAAAAAATCGCGCCTCCCGTCAAGACGATCATCTTGACCGCCTGCGCCGAAAAATCGTCCGCCGTAACAAACAGCGGCTTGTCAAGCCGTCCTCTTGCCAATATTTTGACGGCATCCGCCCGCATCGGCACCAATCCCGCTTGCTTTAATCGATCGACGTCGACCCGATCTCCCGCCGAAAACCGTGCGGCGATCGTATCGATATTCACCGCGAATTTTTTGCCCGTTTTGCGTTTTCCGTCCGCGGCTGCCGCAATCAGCCGTTCCGCCGTCCGATCGGACATCAGTCGATCGGCTTCGTCGGGGCTGACACTTTGTTGCAGACGGTTGCCCCGATGAATCAGCTCGAAATCTTCGGGCTTCGGTTGTTCCCCTTCGATCACGCGAATCCACCCGCAGGCAATCAGACTTTCGGTCGTCCGATACGCATAAGTTTGCACGCCGGGCACTTCGGGCGGATTTTCGCGCCGCTTCAGCCCCGCTTTTTGCGCCGCAAGTCCGATCAGCTCGGCGGCATAGCGCACCCCGCGCTTCGACTTGACTTTGACAAACGTCGGAACTTTGGCATATCGCTTGACTTCGGACGCGTCATGCGCAAAGTATTTTGCGCCCACGCTGTCGCCTTCGTCGAGCGCAAGATAGAGATACAACGTTTTGCCGCGGATGGCAAACTTGGCAAACGTCGCCCTGCCCGCATAAAAACACGCATTGTGCCAGGTTTCCCGACTACGGATTTTTTCGTATTCCGTCAGGCATTTCGACAATGCAACGTAATACTCCTTGGTCGATTGCTCCGACTGAATCAGCTTGGCGCGGAAGGAGCGATACAGCCTGCGCCGTCTTTTCGACAAAAGGGAACCTTCTCCGGTTTCGTCCGACTCCGCCGTTGCCGTAAGGACGGGGGCGGCGATCCAATCGTCCGCCATGTCCTCGTCCGCCGCGGCGGGGGACGTCTCGGCGGGTATCGATTCGTCATCCGCCTTTTCGAGCGGCGCTTGCGTCGTTTTGCGCCGATTAAAAGCTGCCCCTGCCAGTCCGATCAACAGCAACGAACACAGTCCCGTCAGAATCGACGTGCCGACCAATTGCCCCTCGGCAATCAGCGCACCGATCAATCCGGAAATTGCCGCATTCATTGATCGTCTCCCGATCTGCGGGCTTTGGCGCGAAGGATTGCCCGCGCGATCAGTAAGATCGCCAACGCGCCGCAAAGCGCGCCCAGCGAAATGTTAATGATCCGATAAATCCGCTCCGTTTTTGCCGTTTCGGCTTCCAGATCGGCAAGTTTGTCTGCCAATTCTTTGTTTTTTCCGTCCAGATTTTCGTATTGCGCGCGCAAGTTTTCCAACCCTTCCGTCAACACGCGATCGGCAGCTTTATATGCCGATTCCAACGCAACCATTTTCGATGACAACGCTTCGCTTTGCCCGAGGATCGCGGCAAGATCACTGTTGATCAGGGCGTCCGCCGCTTTGTATGCGCTGTCCAAGGCTTTCACCTTTGCTTCGATATCCGACTCGTTGGAAGCGATTGCTTCTTCAAGTTCGGTCGCTTTTGCTTCGAGCGCGGCATTCACTCTGTCGATTGCCGCCTGCAATACGGCGTCGGCGGCGAGGAAGGATGCTTCCAGCGCGGCGTCGGCGTCTTTCAGTGCCGCAAGATCGGCGTTGATCAGGGCACCGGCGTTTTTGTACGCCGTGTCGAGCGCGGCGACTTTCGCCTCGATATCCGACTCGTTGGAAGCAATCGCTTCCTCGAGTTCCGCCGCTTTTGTTTCGAGCGCCGCACTCACGTTGTCGATTGCCGTCTGCAAGGCGGCGTCGGCGGCAACAAAGGATGCTTCCAGCGCGGCGTCGGCGTCTTCCAGCACCGCAAGATCGGCGTTGATCAGGGCATCGGCGTTTTTGTACGCCGTGTCGAGCGCGGCGACTTTCGCCTCGATATCCGACTCGTTTGCGGCAATCGCTTCCTCGAGTTCGGCGGCTTTTGCTTCGAGCGCCGCGCTTACGTTGTCGATTGCCGTCTGCAAGGCGGCGTCGGCTGCCGCACACGACGCTTTCAGCGCGGCGTGGGCGTCTTCCAGCGACGCAAGATCGGCGTTGATCAAGGCATCGGCGTTTTTGTACGCGGCGTCGAGCGCGGCGATCGTATCGTTCACCCCGTCCAATCCGCTTGCAATACTTGCCTGCAACAGTTCCGTTGCGGCATCCAGATTGTTTTGCACTTCTTGCACCGCGCTTTGCAACGCCGCATCCGCCTGTTCATACGCGCTTTTCAGCGCGGCGATTGCCGCGGCAAGCTCTTCGTCCGTTGCAAACGTTTCGTCGGGGGACTGCATTGCGCCGATCGCTTCTTCCAATGCCGCCTGCATTCCGTCAATCCGCTCTCCGAGCGCGACGTCTTCGGCTTGCAAGCCCGCAACCGCGGTGTTCAACGCGTCAACGGCGCCTTCCACCCGGTCGATCTGCGACTGCAACGTTTCGCCGGCTTCCCAGACTGCATACAGACGCACGTCTTCGCTTGCCGTAAAACGATCGGGCGCAAACGCACCGTCCGTATACGAAAACGCAACCGTCTTATTGTCATAACCCCAACCTTTGAAAACATATCCTTCCTTTTGCGGCACATCGGGACTTAAGACGATTTCGCTCCCGACATAGTACAAGGTCGGATCGACCGGGGCGTCCATGCCGCCGTTGCCGTCGTATCGGATCGAAACTTTTTGATCTTCTTCCGACACGGCGTAAAGACAGAATTCCGCGCCTTCGGTTTCGGCAAGTCCGTTGACGATCTGCTGTTGATCGTTATAGGCGACCGTTCCTTCGGGCACGACCGACCAGCCCGCGAAGGTATAATGATCGGGGACCTGCACGCCGAGCGAAGCGGCGGAAAGCAGTCGGAACGCTTCGCCGTAAACCGCCGCCTGACTGCCGAGCCGATCGCTTCCGCTGAAATAAACGACGGTATAGCTCACCCCTGCGTACACGGCATAAAGCGTGATCTCCTCTTTGTTCAGGAGCCACAAGCTGTCGGACAATCTGCCCGAGGCAAACGTATAAACCGGCTTCATGTCGGCGTCAAACACCTGCACGCCGCCTTCGGGCGCGGTGAAATATCCGAGGAAAACATATCCCGTCCTGACCGGCGGCAGAACGGTATCGGTCTCCGGTACGGTTCCGAACGCGATTGCCATACTTTCGCTTCCGTCCGTTCCTCCTGCCTGATCGAACGTAACGGTCGTTACGGTTTTTTTCCAGACGGCATAGAGGGTGATCCGGGCGCCGTCCGCTTCGGCAAGGTTGCAAACTTCGGCGCCGTCGGCATAAACGGGATCGCCTTGCTCCGAAGTCGCCCACCCCGCAAACGTATGCCCCGTTTTTTCAAAAGGATTGGGGGCAAGGAGACTTGCCTCGTCATAGCGGAAGGTGCTGACGATCTCAGCGGCCGACCCTTCCGATTCATACGCTACGGTGTAAGTATTGGCTTTCCATACCGCATAAAGCGTAACGCTCCGATCGACAAACTCCACGGTATTCCCTTCAAACAGGGAAGGCTCCGTCGCCGTCTCTTCCGTTGCCCAGCCGAGAAAGGCATAGCCCGTTCTGACGAGATCCGTTGCCCGGACAATCGTAGCCGATTGCCCCGCGACATAGCCGTTGCGATCGACGGGCGCGCCGCTGCCGCCGTTCGCGGAATAAAGCAAAAACAGCTCTGTCCTATCCGACACCCTGATTTCGGTTTCGGCAGTCACCACATGTGTATAGAAATCGTCGTCAACCGCCGAAACCGAAACACCGTCGATGAAAACCAAGGGAGTTTCGCCGACCACGCCGAAGCGGATCTCCGTCCCGTATTCGACATCGGCGCCGTCTTCGATCCCTTCGACGGAATATCCGTCGGGGAGCAGAACGCTTACGGTATAACGAAGTTTTTGCCAGACGGCATAGAGGACGGAATCTTCCGCGGGCATCACGACCGAGTCGATGCAGTCGCCCGCACTCCCCTCTTTATCCCAAGACCAGCCGACAAACTCAAATCCCGTCCTGTGCGGAACTACAGAAGTAAGGGAAACCGTTTGCCCGCTTTCGGGATATACGATATTGACTTCGGTGTAAAACGCTCCGCCGTTGGCGTCATAGGAAAGCGAGGGGTTTTTTGCCCAGACCGCATGCAACGTACTTGCGCCGTCGCCCATCGTAAACGCGCCGCCCGCAACATACGTCGCTTCGCCGTGCGGATCCGTCGCCCAGCCGAGGAAGGTATAATGTTCGCGTTCGGGCTCTTGCCCGGGCAACGCCACCGTTTCGTCCCGATGAATCGCAAGCATCGCGGGCGCACCTGTTCCGCCGTTGGCGTCGAAGCTCAAAAGGTATACGGGCTTCTCCTGCCATGCGGCATAAACCGTAACCTCCGCCCCCTGCTCGGCAGTCAGTCCGACTTTATACTCTTTCTCCGCGGCATACATACTCCAGTTTTGTTCGTCGTAGATATTCCATCCCACAAAGTCGTAATTTTTGCGGGTCAGTCCGAGCGTTTCGGCAGAGGGCAAAATCAGAGAACCGAAGGTACATTCGATTGCATGCAGATAGTTGCCTTCGCTGTAAAGCGTTACGGTATACGTCACGGGCTTCCAATGCGCATAAAGCGTCAGATCTCCGACCGTAACATAATTCCCGTCGAATTCGACCTGTCCTTCCCCGTCGTAATAGCAAATCCCCGCGCCGTCGACTTCGGTAAAATATCCGAGGAAGTTATATCCGTGGCGGGAAGGAAGAAGGGGAAGCGCGGGCAACGCGCCGTCGTAAATTACGGTCTTACTGCCGCTGCCGCTACCCCCCGCCGAATTGTAATGAATGGTATAAACGTTTGCCGTCCATACCGCGTAAAGCGTGACCGCCCCGCCCTGTTCCGCCGCCAGGTTGACGACCGATTGACTGTCGCCGTAAATCTTTTCGCCGGAGGGCGCCGTCGCCCAACCGCCGAACGTCCAGCCCGTCAAGCTGAATCCGTTTGCCGTCAGCGCCTTTGCGGTGTCGTAGGTGTGGACGGAATTTTCCGTCACGCCTTCGACACTTCCGCTTGCGCCGTCGGGTTTGTTGGAATCGTACGTTACGGTATAGGTGTTTGCCGTCCATACCGCGTAAAGCATAACCGTTCCGCCCTGTTCCGTCGTCAGGTTGACGACCGTTTGCCTGTCGTCATACGATGTTCCGCCCGTCGGACTCGTCGCCCAACCTTGGAACGTCCAACCCGTCAGACTGTATCCGTTTGCGGTCAAGGCGGCTTGTGTATCGTAGGTGTGCAAAGAGTTGCTCGTCGCGCCGCCGACGGTTCCGCTTGCGCCGATCGGCTTGTTGGCGTTGTAGGTCACGGTATAGGCGTTTGCTTCCCAAACGGCATGCAGCGTTACGCTTCCGTTTGTTGTCGCCGTCAGATCGGAAACCGCCTGCCCGTCCGTATAAGTCTTGCCGCCGCCCGGCTCGGTCGCCCAACCGACAAACCGCCAACCCGTCAGACGATATCCGTTTGCCGTCAATGCCGAAGAAGTATCGTAAGTATGAGAAGAGTTTGCGGTATCGCCTTCGATTGCACCGCTTGCGCCGACCGGCTTATCGGAATCGTACGTTACGGTATAAGTATTTGCCTTCCACACCGCATAAAGCGTAACCGTACCGCCTTGCTCTGCCGCCAGATTGACAACCGACCGACCATCGTCGTAAACCTTTTGTCCGCCCGATTCGGTCGCCCAACCTTGGAACGTCCAACCCGTCAGACGATATCCGTTTGCCGTCAGCGCCTTTTCGGCATCGTAAGTGTGTGCGGAGTCGCTTGTCGTACCCGCAACACTCGCGCTTGCATTGCCCGGCTTGTCGGCATTGTACGTTACGGTATAGGTGTTTGCCGTCCACACCGCGTAAAGCGTAACCGTACCGCCTTGCTCTGCCGCCAGATTGACA